>DATGOR010000300.1:0-8068 GCA_035305805.1 Vicingaceae bacterium
CATATTTTTTAATTGAGCTTCAAAACCTTTTACTAAGGCAACTTTAGATTGATAATCAGATTTAATTTTTTGAAATTCCTTTCCTGAAGTAACCTTTTCATCATATAATTTTTGTTGACGTTCAAATTCTTTCTCCAAATATTGAAGTTCATTCCAACTGCTTACATAGTCCGTTTGAATTTTAATCAAATTAGGATGATTGAGGTATGCCAATACTTGCCCTTTATGAATCTTATCCCCTTCAATTACTTCGATGGATGAAACATTCGCTCCTATTACGGCTGTAACAGTCGCTTCATTTTGAGGAGGAACTTCCAATTGCCCATTTGCCTCTACATAAGAACTAATGTTTCGCTTGGTTAGTGGCTTCACTTTCATTGCTAATGATTCAAATTGTTGTTCTGAAAAGTGAACTTCTTCACTGTGTCCCTCTTCTTCTCCTTCTTCATGGTGTTCAGATTCTTCATTAGCTCCATGATTATGTCCATCTTCTTTATTGTGGTCTGAACCACACCCCCCCATAGTAATACTGAATATGACTAAAAGAGCTATTAATTTTATATTTGTTTTCATCTTTTTTGTTTTTAATGTTATTGACCAATAAGGTATTCTAAGCTAATTATTGCTTGGTTATACCCATTTAGAGTTTCTAAATAATTAAATTTTAATGTTAAACCTTGATTGATGTTTTGGAAATATTCTATATAACCAATAGCTCCATTATCAAAACTTTTTTGAGTACTTGAAATAATTAAGTTTGCTTGAGGAATTGCTTGTTCTTTGTAATAACCCAAACTTTCTTGATATTTTAACACCTCATTTAATTGCTGTTGGTACTGACCTTGTAGTACAGTTTGATAATAATCAGCGTTGGTTTGAGCAATTTGTGTCTTAAACTTTGCTGATTTTATATTTGCCCTGTAAGAGCCAGAAAATAAAGGGATTGAAATACCTGCTTGAATTCCTGAGAATCTGTCAGAGCCATTGGCAAAATTTCCATTTTCTAATGAGTTACCAATTTGAGATTGATTAAAATAACCTATTGAAAAATCAGGAAGTAGTTTAGCATTTTCAACTCCTTTTTCAGCCTGTGCAATTTTTATTTGTTGTTTAACATAAAAAAGCGATGGGTTGTTTTCCACTTGATTAACATCTTGTGTATTTCCAATTAATCTTTCATCTAAAATGGTTGGAGTAAATCTAATTTCATTAGTGTCATCTAGCAATACCCTAAGTTGTTGTTCTTGGATAGCAATATCAGCCTTCACCATTTTCAACTCATTTCTTAGTTCCATTACCTTTGTTTCAGCTGATACTTTTTCTAAATAACTGCTTGTCTCTGTTTCATATCTACGGTTTGCAGCATTTAAAAATTTCGTATAAATACTGTCTTGAAACAAGAGCAGTTTTTGTTTTTCGGTTAAATATGTTAATTGATACCATGCTTTACGAATATCAAATTTCAATTGATTTTCTGAAATAGAAACTTGAAACTGACTCTCCGAAATTTTCTCATTCGCTAACTTTCTTTGATTCATATAAACAGTTGGGAATGCAAAGTTCTGGTTCATGTCAAAAGCAAAATCATTTTCAAAACTATTGTATTGTCCATATTGAACACCAACATCCGTTTTTCCTAAGTTAAAAGCAGCTTTTTTACCTTGCTCTTGCAACTCAACATTTGTTTTTGCAGCTTTTACTTTTCCATTATTAGCCAACCCAATTTTTAGAGCTTCATCAACAGTCGAAATGCTTTTTTCTGAAGTATGTTGAGCTTCTAGGGCGCTAGCGGGAAAAAGAGAAAGTCCTCCAACAAGCAATAATACTGTAGCCATTTTAGGAACAATAATTGGTTTATTCCTACTCTCTACCCAACGGTATAAAATTGGCAATACAAACAAGGTTAACAAGGTTGCTGTTATCATTCCTCCAATTACTACTGTAGCTAAAGGCTGTTGTACTTCCGCTCCTGCCGAAGTAGAAACCGCCATTGGTAAAAACCCCAATACATCTGTTAATGCGGTTAATAGAATAGGTCTTATCCTTCTTTTAGCTCCTAAACGAATTCGTTTTCCCAAGTCATTCACACCTTCTTCTTTTAATTCGTTCCATCCACTTATGAGGACAAGACCATTTAATACAGCCACACCAAAGAGTACAATAAATCCAACTCCTGCTGAAATACTAAAAGGCATGTCTCTTAACCAAAGAGAGAACACCCCACCAATAGCAGCTAACGGAATTGCCATATAAATCATGGCTGTCTGTTTCATTGATCTCAATGCAAAGAAAATGAGTAAGAAAATAAGCCCTAAAGCAATAGGTAAAACTATTTTAAGGCGATTAGTAGCCCTTTCTAAATTTTCAAATGCACCACCGTAACGAATAAAGTAACCCGGAGGTAGTTTTAATTGAGCATCTAATTTCTGCTTCATTTCTTCTACCAATGATTTTACATCTCGACCACGAACATTAACACCAACATAGGTTCTACGATTGGTATTGTCTCTACTGATTTGCATCGGGCCAGGTTTGTAGCTAATATCTGCTACTTCTTTTAAAGGAATTTGTGTACCTGAGGGCAAATTAACGTACAAGTTTTTAAGATCATCAATCCCTTGTTTATATTGTTTGTCTAATCGAACTACTAAGTCAAAGCGTTTTTCTCCTTCAAAAATAACCCCTGCTTTTCCTCCTGCAAAAGCAGACTGAACAACTGTGTTTAAGTCTTCTACATTCAAACCATATTGAGCCAGTTTGTGCCTGTTGTAATTGACGGTCATTTGAGGAAGGCCAGTAGTTGCTTCTACTTTCATATCTCCAATACCTTGTGTTCCTGCAATTATTTTTGATATTTCTTCTGCCTTAGTCGCCAATATGGTAATATCATCTCCATATAGTTTGATGGCAATATCTTCTCTTACCCCTTCTAATAATTCATTGAAACGCATTTCAATGGGTTGGGTAAATTCATAATTCACTCCTGGTATTTGCTCAACAGCTTCCTTCATTTTCTCCACCATTTCATCTTTGCTATCAGCAGAAACCCATTCACTTTGTGGTTTCATAATCACGAAAATATCTGCAATATCCATCGGCATTGGGTCAGTAGGAACTTCTGCTACACCTATTCTTGAGACAATCTTTTCTACTTCTGGAAAATTGCTTTTTACAATCTGTTCAATTTTTGTGGTGGTTGCTATAGTTTCTGTTAATGAACTTCCAGGTTTAAGAATGCCGTGAAAAGCTATATCACCCTCATCTAACTGAGGTACAAATTCGCCTCCCATTGTTGTGAACGTAAAGATAGCTAGCCCAAGTAATACAACAGCAGAAGCTATTATCCATTTACCCCTCTTCAATGCTTTTCCTAATACTGGTTCATAAAGGTTTTCTAACCAAATAACAAATCGATCCCCCCAAGATGCTTTTTCTTTTTTATCTGGTCTGATAAACCAAGCCGACATCATAGGAACATAGGTTAAACAAAGTATCATAACCCCAATCATAGCAAACATAAATGTAAGTGCCATAGGCTTAAACATTTTCCCTTCAACACCTTCTAAAGCAAGTATTGGTATAAACACTATTAAAATGATAAGCTGACCAAAAAAGGCAGAGTTCATCATCTTACTCGATGATTTATAAGCGACAGCATCTCTTACTTTTGCTGTTATGTTTTGTTTTTTGAGAA
This sequence comes from Vicingaceae bacterium, assembly GCA_035305805.1. GTDB lineage: Bacteria > Bacteroidota > Bacteroidia > Flavobacteriales_E > Vicingaceae > BRH-c54. The sequence continues at coordinate 3,695 of DATGOR010000300.1, forward strand.
TTATTCCGTGCAACATAAACACGGTACTTTCAACAATAATTACTGCTCCATCTATTATTATTCCGAAATCAATTGCACCTAAACTCATTAGGTTTGCCCATACTCCAAAATAGTGCATCATTATAAATGCAAACAATAAGGATAATGGGATGGTAGAGGCTACTACTAATCCTCCTCTCCAATTACCCAATAGAAAGACCAAAACAAAAATCACAATCAAAGCTCCTTCTAAAAGATTTGTAGTAACTGTACCAGTGGTTTTTGCAATCAGTTTACTTCTATCAAGTAGCGGTTCAATTATTACCCCTTCTGGTAAAGATTTTTGAATCTCTTCCATTCGGTCTTTTACATTAACTATTACTTCATTGGAATTTGCTCCTTTTAGCATCATTATTAACCCTCCAACTACTTCACCTTCTCCATCTTGTGTTAAAGCTCCATAACGCACCGCAGATCCAAATTTTACTTTAGCTACATCTTTAATACTAATCGGTAAGTTGTTGATGTTTTTTACTACAATATTTTCAATGTCTTGCAGGCTTCTGGCTAATCCTTCTCCTCTGATAAAGTTGGCTTGATGGTCTTTTTCAATGTATGCCCCACCTGTATTCTGATTGTTGGCTTCTAAGGCATTAAAAACATCAAGAATTGTAATTCCGATGGCTTTTAATTCATCAGGATTAACAGCTACTTCATATTGTTTAATCTTCCCACCAATAGCATTAATTTCGACTACACCTGGAACCATTGCCATTTGTCTAGCAACTATCCAATCTTGCATAGTCCTTAAATCGGTTGAAGAATACTGCTCTTTATGATCAGCATCTACCTTTAAGGTGTATTGATAAATCTCACCTAATCCAGTAGAAATTGGACCCATTGATGGTACTCCAAACCCTTGTGGTATTTCTTCTTTAACTTCCGTGAGCTTCTCGGCTACTAGTTGTCTTGGGAGGTAAGTTCCCATATCATCATCAAATACAATGGTTACAACCGATAGTCCAAAACGAGAAACTGAACGAATCTCTGTTACACTAGGTAAATTTGCCATTGCTACCTCTATCGGGTAGGTTACAAACTGTTCAATATCTTCAGTTCCTAAGTTCGGTGCTTGAGTAATTACCTGCACTTGATTATTGGTAATATCAGGCACAGCATCTAAAGGTACTTTTGTGACACTCCATATTCCCACAACTATCAAAGCGACAGTAAACAAAGCTATTATTAGCTTGTTATTTATTGAGAATGCTATTATTTTATTAATCATAATTTTTATTTATAAAGTTGAAAGTTTATCAAACCTATAAAGGCTTGAATTCTTGCGGTCTTTTTTATGAGGGCGTAGTATGATAATACATTATATCCCCATAAAATGTGAGGAAATTTAGCTGTTATCTCTAACGCAAAAGAATTTGAAATACAACAAATAATCTGATAGTCTAAAGAATTCTCTTTGGACTACTTGACTATACTATTTCATCTATTAAATAAAAGGAGGTCCTCTATGGGGGGAGGATTTGATGAGCGACAATTGATACTCATCAATAAAAGCAGTGTTAAATTCTTGATGTGATTCGACTATGCTAGGTTCAACAAAAACAGCAAATAAAACTGCTATGATTTTTGTTTTTGATAAAGATTTATACTCAGTATTATTTATTTCTAATGTGGTAAACTGTTGATGAATTATGTCAGATTGCGGATGTTCTAATTCACTTAAAAAACATTCAACAACACACAATATATCCTCACAAGTATGTTTTTTAATAGTAATATCCTTACCATCTATCACCTTGGTTTGAACATGATTATGATGCTCATGTTGAGAATCAGCTTGATTAATCTCAACGTAATCCATTACTTCATTAATACAATGACAATGAGGAATTAATTCAACTGCAAAAGCAAATGAATAAGTCAATAATAAAAAGACAGCTATTATTGGTTTAATTAATTTCATTGGTTGCAAATGTATCGAAAAGTTTCGTATATTTTGAGATGTGTTATAAATTTATTAAGGCAAAGTTGAATTATTTGGGCGTGCCCTAAAGGTCGGGCTATCCGCTATATCTTTCTGTGAAAAACAGAAAGGATGCCGCTTCTATCCCTCACGCAGCTAAAAAATAAGTAAAGCAGAAAAAGCTTTACCCATTTTTCGCTAAAAGGAAAGCGGTATATAAGCGTTAAAAATTTGCTTTAAATGAACCGCAAATTTTCAACCCTTACATGAATTTTTTTAATAATTTTTTTTGCCCTTTTTAAAGAATTAATTCTTTAAAAACCTAAGCTATATTAACATAACGCAGTACATTATAGGACAAATAAAAAGTTAACTAAATCCTACCAATTTTCTATGGTCAAAACTTAACTAAATGTTTAACCAAACTTATTTAACATAATATAATTACATTGTTAAGATATAACACTATTTCTGTTTATTTAAGCGTTTGTATTAAAGTTTATTAAGTCAAAAAATTACAACTCTTCCAAATCTTCAGCTTTTACCCAGCCAACGTTACCGTTTTGAATTTTAATTTTTGCCCACTCTTCTTTTTCTTCTAATAAACTTACTTTTAATCCTTCATGGATGGTAAACAGCTTACTAGATGTTTCGTTGGGTTCACTTAAAACCGTGCTTACAGATGCAAAAACAATGGCTTCGGAGTTATTTTGAAGGTGTTGTTGATGTGCATACGCCATCAACCAAGCGAACAAAGCTGCTACAAATAAAATTCCTCCGGAATAAAAACCTATTTTTTTAAGGATAATCGATGAAAAAAACAAATAAGCTATTACCATTACAGCTCCAAAAAAGAACAACCACAGACTTAAATTAGACCATGTTTTTATAGTGTTGGAAACTACAAAAGATTGCCACGTATTTTCTATAAACAAAGATGGCAAAGTTTCTACTTTATCAATGGTTTTAGCATTGGCAATTTTTAAATTAAAAGCGGCATCTTCATGGTCAGGATTAATTTTTAAAGCTCTTTCATAATTCAGTATCGCAGCAGCAAGGTTGCCTCCTTTGTAGTGAGCATTTCCTAAGTTATAATAAACATCGTCTGCAATTTTCCCTTCATCAATCAGGCTTTGGTATTTTTGGGCAGCTTCGTTGTATTTTTTTTCATCATACAATTTATTGGCTTCTTCATATATGGTATTATTGCCTATTGCTTGATTGGAAACAAACAACAATGCCACTATAAAAATAAAATGTTGATAAAGTTTCATTGCTAAATGCGAAGTTTAAAATTTCTATCCAAAAGTAATTCTTTTAGAAGATTATAAAAATTATTCACTACTCAATTGTTGTTAAAAAAATTAAAAAGCTTCTTATTTAAAAGGTTAATTTTGTGATATAAATCAATCCAATATGTTAACCGAAAACGAAAGACACCGCTATAGCCGACATTTGCTTTTGGATAAAGTGGGTATCAACGGACAAGAAAAACTAAAACAAGCCAAAGTATTAGTAATTGGTGCCGGTGGCTTAGGTTGTCCGGTGTTAATGTATTTAACGGCAGCAGGTGTTGGAACAATTGGTGTGATTGATTTTGATACAGTTGATGAAACTAATTTGCAACGTCAGGTACTTTTTAATGTTACCGATATTGGTAAAAATAAAGCTTTGGCTGCTAAGGAAAAATTAATTGCTCAAAACCCTTATATTAACCTTATTGCCTACTCGGAAAAATTAACCAACCAAAATGTGTTGGAATTGTTTGCTAAATACGATATTATTGTTGACGGAACGGATAATTTTTCTACGCGATATTTGGTCAATGATGCTTGTGTAATTAGCAATAAACCATTGGTTTATGGGGCAATTTTTAAATTTGAAGGACAAGTAACGGTTTTTAATTTAAACGATGGACCTACCTACCGTTGTTTATTCCCTTCCCCTCCTACTCCCGGGAGTGTCCCTAGTTGTTCGGATGTGGGGGTTTTAGGGGTGTTACCGGGAATTATAGGCATGCAACAAGCCAACGAAGTATTAAAAATCATATTAGGCATTGGAAATGTGTTAAGTGAAAAAATGTTGGTTTATAATGCACTTTCTGCTGAGTCGATGATAGTGGAACTATCTAAAAACGAAGCTGAAATTGCTAAAACAAAGAAAATAGATGTTGCTTGTTTTAACTACGATTTCTTTTGCGGAATAACCCAAAAAAATAAATTAACTATGAAAGAAATATCCATTAATGATCTACCTCATTTTTTAGAAGAAAAAGAAATCCAAATTTTGGATGTAAGAATGCCATGGGAACAACCTAAGTTAGCTGATGAGCGAGTTATTAATATTCCTTTGCAGGAAATTCCTCAAAATATAGGTGCCATTGATAAAAACATAAAAACCTTAGTGCTTTGTCA
>DATGOR010000301.1:0-2055 GCA_035305805.1 Vicingaceae bacterium
TTCAAAATGATGAATTTCTGAAAAATTAGCCACCTTAATATTAACAACTTTAAATTCTTCACTAACCAAAGATTTCATTTCGGTATTAATTCTTGTTTCAGCTTCTGTAAAACTTAAAGCATCAACCAAATAGGGTTCTGATACCACTTTTTGCACACCGTTTTCATCTAATTTTCTATATTTTACTTTGCATTCGTACCAAATTGCGCTCATAGGATATTTATTTTTAAAGGTTGCAAAGATACTTCTTTCGGTTGTGAAAAACAGGTAATATTATAGTTGAATTTATCAGAAAATAATGTTGTTTTTTAATAATGAAGAATAGCTTTTACATGGTGCGGTTTTAGTTTTTCTTCGCCTTTTAAAAAGTCTAATTGCATTAAAAATTGACATTGTACAATGTTTCCTCCCAGTTTATTTACAATTTCTGTAACTGCTTTTGCAGTGCCACCTGTTGCCAAAACATCATCATGAATTAAAACATTTTCACCGGGTTTAATAGCATCTGTATGAATTTCAATTTCATCGGTTCCATATTCCAAAGCGTAAACAGCGCCGCAAGTTTCAAAGGGTAATTTTCCTTTTTTTCGAGCGGGAACAAACCCTGCATTTAACTTTTGCGCCAACAATGTTCCAAAAAAGAAACCGCGACTTTCCATGGCTACTACTTTATCTATTTTTACATCTGCCGGAATTAATGCGATTAATTGTGCTACAGTTGCATTCATCAGAACCGCATCAAGCATTAAAGGAGTAATATCTTTAAACACAATTCCCGGTTTTGGAAAATCTACAATGTCTCTTATATGCTTTTTAATATCCATTATAATAATTCGTTTATTTTATTTACAATTAGCTGAGGTGGAATGCTGCGCATGGCATCGCTATATCCTTCAATAATTTTGTTTCCGTAAACCGATGTTGGTAAAAACGGATACTTCTCTAAATCAGGGATCAAGCTATTTTCAAGTGGTTGATTAAAAGGAACAAAACCCGCATAAGGATGTGTTTGCCCCCATAAGGTAACAACAGAAACTCCGTACATTGCGGCAATATGCCCGTTGCCAGAATCCATTGAAAGCATTACATTTAAGTGTTGAATAAGTGATAATTCTTGAGTGAATTTTAGTTTCCCTGCAACTACCATAACGTTTGAAAGGTTTTGTTGCAACATATTTAGTTTTAAAATTTCTTCTTCACCGCCGCCAAATAAAAACAATTTATTTTTAGGATTTTTAGCAAGTAATTTAACCGTTTCTTTCATTAAATCTAACGGATATACTTTTGTTTGATATTGCGCAAAAGGAGCAATTCCAATCCAATTGTCATCAGATTTTTCATTGGTAACAGCCAGAATTTCGTCAGACAAGACTGATTTTTCAGGAAAATTAATTTTTGATAGACCAACAGTAAAACCTAATTGTGCCAATGTATCAACATGCCGATTAATCATTGATTTTACTGGTTTTAATACTTTTTTTTCTAATTTGGTTAATGCTTTTTTTTCAGATCTTCCTTTGTTTGTAAATGTAGTAGGTGTTCCAATGATTTTAAAATAGGAACGAAGTATTTTAGATCGCAATACATTATGAAAATCGGCAACAAAATCAATTTCTAGTTTTTTTAGATCTTTATATAATCTGTAAATTCCCAAAAATCCTTTGTGGCGGTTTTCCAGATCGACTCCGAAAAAATCAACGCGATCTATATCGTCAAAAAAAGGCTTAAAAAAAGGTCGAGAAACTACGGTTATCTTTATGTTACTATGTTGTTGAAGCAACGCGCGGATAACCGGAACGGTCATTGCTGCATCGCCCATTGCAGATAAACGTATTACTAAAATATGCTTCATTTTAATTGCTTAAAGTCTGCAAAATATTGTAGGAAAATTCTAAAACGGGTTTGTAAGCCATTGAAAAAGCCAGCAACGGAATAATCATAAAGAAAATACCTGCATAAAACCACACTTTTGAATGGTTTTGCGGCAATAGCTTTGCAAACAGATAGATCAACAGGTAATAAATGCTTAAAAAGCCCAGTGGAATAAAAAGTAAT
>DATGOR010000302.1:0-9901 GCA_035305805.1 Vicingaceae bacterium
TTATGAGCAATATCTTTATACTACTGATGCTTCCATAGTTATTATAAATAGAGATTTAAAACTTCAAAAACCTGTTAAAGATACGTGTACTTTGATAAAAGTGGAAAACGCTTACGAATGTTTTGCTAAGTTGTTGGAAACTTATCAGCAAATGAAAGGTAGTAAAACAGGAATTGAGCAACCATCATTCATTTCTGAAACGGCTAAATTAGGTGAAAACTGTTACGTAGGAGCTTTTGCCTATATAGGAGAAAATGTTTCCATAGGTAATAATGTGAAGATTTATCCAAATACTTATGTTGGAGATAATACCACAATTGGAGATAATACTATTTTGTTTTCTGGAGTTAAGTTGATGGAAGAAACTGTGGTAGGCAAAAATTGTATTTTTCATGCAGGAGTGGTAATAGGATCAGATGGTTTTGGTTTTGTTCCTGACGAAAATAATGTATATAGCAAAGTACCTCAAATAGGAAATGTAGTTATAGAAGATGATGTGGAAATAGGAGGGAATACAGTAATTGATAGAGCTACGATGGGCTCTACGGTTATTAAAAAAGGAGTGAAGCTCGATAATTTAGTACACATAGCACATAATGTTGTAATCGGAGAGAATTCAGTAATTGCAGGGCAGGTAGGAATTGCAGGTTCAGCAAAAATTGGCAAAAACTGTATGATGGGTGGGCAAGTAGGGGTTGCAGGACATTTAACTGTTGCTGATGGAACTAAAATAGCAGCTCAATCAGGCATAGGAGCAAATATAAAAGTAGAAGGAACGGTAGTTCAAGGTTCTCCGGCTTTTTATATTGGAGATTACAAACGTGCTTATGTTGGTTTTAAGAAACTACCTGAAATCCTACATCAGCTCAACGAAATCAGTAAAAAATTAAGTTAACATACATTTATATTTTAGTTTTATTATGGCGAAACAAAAAACCATAAAAGATTCGTTTTCCGTTGTTGGAGTTGGTCTTCATACCGGAATTAAATCAAATTTAACCGTACATCCTGCACCCGAAAATCATGGGTTTAAGTTTAAAAGAACAGATGTAGAAGGGCAGCCAATTATTCCAGCCGATGCTAATCTGGTAGTTGATACATCCAGAAGCACTACCTTAGCTAAAGACGGAGTGAAAGTGCATACCACCGAACATGTTTTAGCAGCTTTGTTTGGTTTGGACATCGACAATGCGTTGATAGAAATTGATGGTCCCGAAATCCCAATTATGGATGGAAGTGCTTATCCTTTTGTAGCAATGATTAATCAGGTAGGCATTGTGGAGCAAGAAGCTGATAAAGATTACTTTGTGGTAACGGAAAACCTAACTTATGAAGACATGGAAAGACATACAGAGATGTTGGCTGTTCCACAAGATGAATTTCGATTAACGGTAATGGTAGATTACAATTCTCCATTATTAGGAACGCAGCACGCTCACATGTACCATACAGGAGAGTTTGAGAACGAAATTTCAAAATGCAGAACTTTTGTCTTTTTGCGTGAATTAGAAGTGTTGGCAAAAAACGGTTTAATTAAAGGAGGAGATTTGGATAATGCCATTGTGTTGGTAGATAAGCCATTGCCTCAAGAGAAGTTAGATGAAATAGCTGATTTATTGGGGAAACCCCACATAAAAGTTGATAGGGCAGGAGTATTAAATAATTTAACGCTGCACTTTCAAAATGAACCGGCAAGACATAAATTATTAGATATTATAGGAGATTTAGCTTTAGTTGGAAAACCAATAAAGGGGCATGTTTTAGCGGCTCGTCCGGGACATAAAGGAAATGTAGATTTTGCTAAACTCATTAAGCAAGAAATAAAAAAACAACAGAAAGGAAATGTGTTTTTCGATTTAAGCAAAGAACCGGTTTACGATATCAATCAAATTGCCAAACTTTTGCCTCACAGATATCCGTTTTTATTGGTAGATAAAATCATTGAAATGGATGAATCTTCTATTGTAGGAGTGAAAAACATAACGCTTAACGAGCCTCAATTTACCGGTCATTTCCCTAACAATCCGGTAATGCCGGGAGTGCTTCAAGTAGAAGCAATGGCACAAGCCGGGGGGATTTTAGTATTAAGTCAAGTTCCCGATCCGGAAAATTACATGACCTATTTTATGAAAATTGACGGGGTAAAGTTTAAAAGAAAAGTCATTCCCGGAGACACTTTGGTTTTTAAATTGGAATTATTATCACCTATAAGAAGAGGAATAGTGCACATGAGTGGAAAAGGATATGTGAATGGACAAATAGCTGTTGAAGCAGAATTAATGGCTCAAATAGTGAAAGAAAAAGTAGAAGAAAAGGCAACAATAACATCACATCAATAAAAAATACTAATTTCGCTGCTACAAAAAATAAAAACTACTTATTTTGATGGAAAAATACCCGATGACGAATATTCATCCAAATGCAAAAATAGCTGACAATGTTATTATTGATCCTTTTACCACCATTCATGAAGATGTTGAGATAGGAGAGGGAACTTGGATAGGATCAAATGTTACTATTTTTAATGGGGCCAGAATTGGTAAAAACTGCAAAATTTTCCCGGGAGCTGTTATTTCAGCTATTCCGCAAGATTTAAAATTTGATAATGAAGACACTACTGCCGAAATTGGTGATGGAACCATTATTAGAGAATGCGTTACCATTAATAGAGGAACAAAAGACAGGCATAAAACAGTAGTAGGTAAGAATTGTTTGCTAATGGCTTATGTTCATGTAGCTCACGATTGCATTGTAGGAGATAATTGTATTTTAGCCAATTGTGTAAACCTTGCCGGACACGTGGTGTTGGGAGATTTTGTTATCATTGAAGGAGTAGCAGGTGTACAACAGTTTGTACACATAGGAGAACACGCATTCATTGCTTCAGGAGCTAATGCACGTAAAAACGTTCCTCCTTATGTAAAAGCAGCTCGCGACCCACTTACTTATGCCGGAGTTAATTCTGTAGGGTTAAGAAGAAGAGGTTTTTCTACAGATGTTATTCTTCAGATAGAAGATATTTATCGCTCTTTATATGTGAGAGGATTAAACGTGTCTAATGCGGTTAGAGTCATAGAACAAGAAGCGCCAAAATCTAAAGAAAAAGACATCATATTAAAATTTATTGAAGACTCTTCAGCAAAAGGAATTATCAGAGGACCGGTGGTTTGATTAGAGATTAGAGATTAGAAATTTTTTAACTGTAAACAAAAAAGCTCCAAAGGAGCGTAATTTAAAAGAGATGACTGAAGATCATCGCATTGAAATTAAAATAAATTGAATTAATAACTGGATTTGAGTGTTGGATATCCCTCTCCTTTGGAGAGGTTAGGTGAGGCTAATAATAATAACAAAAATAAATGGCAACAACAGCAGATATAAAAAATGGATTATGTATTAAGTTCAACGATTCTTTATTTACTATCGTTGAGTTTCAGCATGTAAAACCCGGAAAAGGACCTGCCTTTGTAAGAACTAAATTAAAAAACTTAACATCAGGAAAAGTAATTGACAATACTTTTTCGGCAGGACATAAAATTGAACCGGTAAGAGTGGAACGAAGAAAGTATCAATTCCTATACAAGGAAGGAGAAAATTACCACTTCATGAACGATGAAACGTATGAGCAAACTTTTATTCCGGAAGAATTAATTAACGCACCACAATTTTTAAAAGAAGGAGATTTTGCAGAAATTGTTTTTCATGCTGAGGAAGAAAAACCATTGTTGTGTGAATTACCGGCATCCATTGTTTTAGAGGTAACTTATACTGAGCCGGGCGAAAAAGGTAATACTGCTACCAATGCTTTTAAACCTGCTACTGTAGAAACAGGTGCTGAAGTAAGAGTTCCGTTGTTTATTAACATTGGAGATCATATTAAAATTAGTACGGCAGACGGTTCATACTCGGAAAGAGTAAAGGTTTAAGGGAATAATAAACATAACGATATCAAAATTAATAATTAACGAAAAGGAGCCACGTTGTTCCTTTTCGCATTATAAACAATTAAATAAATAACAAATGAAAAAAATAGTCTTATTACTTTTAACATTCATCACCTTTTTTCAAATTAGAGTAAAAGCCGATGAAGGAATGTGGTTGCCTTTGTTGGTGGAGAGATTAAATCATGTAGATATGCAGAATTGTGGTCTGCAATTAACTGCGGAAGAAATATATTCTGTAAATAATTCCTCTTTAAAAGATGCAATTGTGGCACTTGGCGGTGGTTTCTGTACCGGAGAAATGGTTTCTTCTCAAGGTTTAATGTTAACAAACCATCACTGTGGTTATAGAACCATTCAAGAAAAAAGTTCTACCGAAAACGATTATCTAACCGAAGGTTTTTGGGCAATGAAAAAAGAGGATGAATTGCCTGCCGGTTTCAGCGTATGGTTTTTAGATAGAATGGATGATGTTACTAGCGAAGTTTTAAAAGATGTAACAGACGACATGGATGAAACCACTCGCAGCAAAACCATTAGTGCAGCCATTAATGCCATTATTGAAAGAGAAATGGAAGGAAAAGACAAAGAAAATTACAAAGTACAAGTGAAATCATTTTACTATGGCAATGAATATTATATGTTTAAATACAACATTTTTAATGATGTTCGTTTAGTAGGTGCACCACCCAGCTCTATTGGTAAATTTGGTGGCGATACAGATAACTGGATGTGGCCACGTCACACCGGAGACTTTACTTTATTTAGAGTGTATGCCAATGAAAATAATGAACCGGCAGCTTATGCAGAAACTAATAAACCATATCAACCAAAACATCATTTACCGGTATCTTTAGAGGGTATAAAAGAAGGAGATTATGCAATGATAATGGGATATCCGGGGAGTACCGACAGGTATTTAACGTCTTTTGGAGTGGAAGAAGCTGTAACTGTAGAACAACCAGAGCGTGTTAAAATTAGAAGAGCAAAATTAGATATTATGGAAGAAGGGATGAATGCTGATCAAAAAGTGCGTATTCAATATGCTGCGAAACATGCAAGTACCAGTAATTATTGGAAATATTTTAAAGGACAAAGCCAACAATTGGTAAAAAATAAAGTAAAAGCGAAAAAAGAAAGATTGGAACAACAATTTTTGGCTTGGGCAAACGAAAATGAAGAGCGTAAAGCCAAATATGCTAATGCATTAGATTTAGTAAAAGAATCGTATGAAAAAGGGGCTAAATATACTTTGCCTAAAGTGTATTTTCAGGAAGCCGTTTTCCAAGGGCCGGATATTTTTGGCTATGTAATGTCAAATTTTGCTTTCCGTTCGGATATGCAAATGGCAATTACAGCTAATGATGATGCTAAAATTGAAGAGGCTAAAAAGCAATTATTAGAATATTTAGCAGAAGATTTTAAAAATTATAATGCCGCTATTGACGAAAAATTATTGGGAGAAATGCTAACGATGTTTTACACTAATGTAGATAAAGAATTTCATCCTGAAACATTAACTACTTTAGCTAAAAAGTATAAGAGTAACTTTAACAAATTTGCAGCAGATTACTTTAAGAAATCACCTTTTAAATCTGAGCAAGCAGTAAAAGATTATTTAGCAAAGTTTAATGTTAAAAAACTTCAAAAAGATCCGATTTACAATTTAGTAAATGAATTCATTAACATTTACATTCAAAAAATAAGCGGAGGTCAGGGAGAAATTAACCAACTACAATCAAAAGGAATGCGTTTGTTCGTTGATGGTATCAGACAAATGAATAAAGATAAAAAATACGCACCTGATGCTAACTCTACTATGAGAGTTACCTATGGAAACGTATTGTCTTACAATCCGGCTGATGCGGTTACTTACCACTTTATTTCTACCTTAGACGGGGTGATGCAAAAAGAAGTAAAAACAGAGAATAAAAACCACGAATTTTATGTGCCTGAAAAATTAAAGGAACTCCACGAAAAAAGAGATTACGGGCAATATGCAGATGGGAATGGAAATTTACCGGTTGGGTTCTTATCTAACAATGATATTACAGGTGGAAATTCAGGAAGTCCTGTAATTAATGGTAAAGGACATTTAATAGGAACTGCGTTTGATGGTAACTGGGAAGCTATGAGTGGCGATATTTATTTTGAACCGGACTTGCAAAGAACCATTTCTGTGGATATTAGATACACATTGTTCATCATAGATAAATATGCGGGAGCTAAACATCTTATTAATGAAATGACCTTAATAAAATAATTTCTAAAATATTAGGTGGTTAATTTTTAAATATTTATAATTGCAATGTTAAATTTGTTACAAACTAAAAATTAAAAATTATGAAAAAAATTATCAAACTTTTAGCAGTAGCTATAGTTGCTACTGTATTTACTACAAATGCTAATGCACAGTTTAGTGCAGGTATTGATGTAGCATTGCCTTTAGGAGATTTTTCTGATGCTTCTTCTTTTGGTTTTGGTGCTTCAGTAGCGTATGACTTTCCTTTATCTGATCAAATGTCTGTTGGTGGTCAAGCAGGATATACTATGTTTCCTGCAAAAACTCCAGATGGAGCTCCAGACGATTATTCTGCATCATACGCAGCAATTCCAATTTTAGGTAACTTTAAGTATTATTTTGCAGATAATACAAATGGATTTTACGCAATGGCTTCTGTTGGTATTTCAATTTTTTCAAGTAAAGTAGAATATACATACGATTCTTTTGAATTTGTAAATGGAAGTTTTGTTACTGTAAAAGAAAAATTTGAAGCAGATAATTCAGGTTCTTACATAACTTTTGCACCGGGTATTGGAATGATTTTGAATGAAAAAATTGATTTGAATGCAAGATATATTATCATTAATTCAGAAGGTTCTTCTGTAAATTATATGAACATTAGAGCTGCATACAATTTCTAATCGTATTCCTTAAAAAAATAGAAAAAACCATCCAATTTTGGATGGTTTTTTTGTTTTATAGAAATTGGTTGTATATTTAGCCTGTAAAAACTCGAAGAAACTTTGTCTAAAATTCTAAAAAATAAGAACAGACGCATTCAACTTGGCAGACTAAAGCTGGATATCTTGTTGCAAGTAACTAAAAGCATCAACAACAATTTATCTAAAAACGAGTTGGTTCAGTTGTACCAACATGTAATTATAGACCAACTGAATATAGGTAAGTTGTTACTTTTCGCTTATGATGGCAAACAATGGCATCAAGAAATAGGTGTAAACACACAGTGTAATTCTGTTGATGTAGCTAAAGATTTACTTGTTTTTGATGAAATTACTTTTATTGAAGAACGGACTTTTCCTAAACTGATGGAGTTTGATGTGGTCATTCCTGTTTACCACAAATCACAACCAATAGCCTATCTTTTACTAGCCGATTTTGATGGAGAAAGCATAGAAGTTAGCCCTATAATTAAACATTTGCCTTTTATACAAACGTTAACTAATGTAATTGCCGTAGCATTGGAAAACAAAAGATTGTTTAAAGATAATCTGGAAAAAATTGCCATTCAAAAAGAAATGGAATTGGCATCTGAAATGCAGTCTTTACTTTTTCCACAAGAGTTTCCAAATAATGATAAATTAGAAATTGCTGCAAGTTATATTTCCAACCAATTAGTAGGAGGAGATTATTACGATGTAATTGCTTTGTCAGAAAACGAAATGATTTTTTGTGTTGCCGATGTTTCCGGAAAAGGGGTGTCGGCAGCATTGCTAATGTCTAATTTTCAGGCAGCTTTAAGGGTGTTAGTTACTAAAACAGATAACTTTAATCAACTGATACAAGAACTAAATCATTTGATTTATGATAATGCGAAAACAGAAAAATTTATTACAGCATTTATTGCAAAATATAATTGTAAAACAAGAAAATTATGTTACATCAATGCAGGACACAACCCGCCAATTTTAGTACAAAATAATGTGGTTCATTTTTTAGATAAAGGAACAACTATTTTGGGAATGTTCGATGAGCTGCCTGAAATTAATAGTGGAGAAATAATACTTCAAAAACAGTCACTTTTAGTATGTTATACCGATGGAGTAACGGAACAGAAAAACACACAAAATGAGGAGTTTGGAATAGAAAAGCTAAAACAATTGGTAAAAGTAAATGCAACCAAAGAAGTTTCATTGATTATCGAGCTTATAATAAACGAACTTCATCAGTTCAAAGAAACTATAGTTTTTGATGATGATATAACTTTATTGGGCGTTCGTTTTAAGTAAAACCATACAATTTTGGAGAATAAGTAATTCATTCTGTATTTTTGAGATTGATAAAAGAAAAAGTGCAGCATGAAGATACAACAGGTAAATACTCAACAACAGATTAATCAATTTCATCAACTTCCATATAAAATATATGAAAACGATAGTAATTGGATTCCACATCTTCGTCAAGATGTAGAAAAGGTGTTTGATTCCCAGAAAAACAAAGCACATGCTCACGGAAAAATTATTCGATGGTTACTATACGATGCGAAAAATGAAGTGGTAGGAAGAATAGCCGCTTTTGTTAATAATAAAACAGCAGATACTTTTGATTGTCCAACGGGAGGAGTTGGTTTTTTTGAGTGTGTAAATGACCAGCAAGCAGCCAATCTTTTATTTGATACAGCAAAAGAATGGCTATCGGAATTAGGAATAAAAGCAATGAACGGACCGATAAACTTTGGAGAAAAAAATATGTTTTGGGGGCTTTTAATAGAAAATTTTACAGACCCTAACAGTTATGGAATGAATTACAATCCTCCTTATTATCAAAAACTTTTTGAAACGTATGGGTTTAAAATGTATTACAAACAATTTATGTTTAAACGTTCTGTTTTAGAAGCTCCTGCACAAGTTTTTGAAGATAAAAGCGACAGGATTTTAGCCGATCAGAACTACAGCATTAAAAATGTAGTGGGAATGTCTCTGAATGAAATAGCTGATAATTTCAAAGTAGTTTATAACAGTGCATGGGCCAGTCATGATAATTTTAAAGAGATGAATACTGCCACTGCCCGTAAAATGATGAATAATTTAAAACCAATTTATGATGCTAACATCATTTTCTTTGTTTTTTATAAGCAAAAACCTATTGCTTTTTATGTCAACATCCCTGAATTAAATGAGTTGTTTAAGTATGTTAATGGTAACTTAAATTGGTGGGGGAAGTTAAAATTTTTGTATCACAAAAAGTTTCATCCGCCTACCACCATGGTAGGGATAGTGTTTGGTGTGTCAAAGCGTTTTCAGGGCAAAGGAGTAGATGGGGCGATGATAAAGTGGGCGTATAACTCCTTAAACGAAAAAAAGAGGTATAAAGAAACTGTTTTAACTTGGATAGGTGATTTTAATCCAAAAATGCTAAAAATTGCCGAACATTTAGATGCAAAAGTATATAGAACATATTATACTTATAGGTATTTGTTTGATAAAAACCAACCTTTTGAACGCTCGCCTATCATTGAATAAAACTGTTAATCAATTCTTTGGAAAAAAAGGATAAAAAAAACTAGGATATTCTTTTTTTATAAAAAATACACTGCTATATTTGCACTCCTTTTTTGAGAGGATGACTTGGTAGCTCAGTTGGTAGAGCATTTCACTTTTAATGAAGGGGTCCTGGGTTCGAATCCCAGCCAGGTCACAAACACATTTCACTTCATTTCAAAACCTAATGACTTTCAAGTCATTAGGTTTTTTTTGTTTCAAAAAGTTTCATTTCATTTCGTTTTTTCGTGTGTTTTTAATTCACTGATATTTCACTAAAACTTCAGAATTTCACTAAAAATTATAAATCACTAAAAATCAAAGCTATGAAAACAACAAAAAAAGTAATCATTAAAAAAGAAGTCAATAAACTCTCTAACTTACATCCTGTATATATTAGAGTTATTCATAACTGTAGTAAAGCAGAAGGTTTAATAACAGAAATTGATGGCGTTACT
>DATGOR010000303.1:0-9393 GCA_035305805.1 Vicingaceae bacterium
ACTAAAATTAACTTTTGCATAAAATCGAAAGTAGAAAAGTCTATTTTCATTTTATCATTGAGTACCAATGCGTGGTCATATTTATCCACAATCAGTTCGTTCACAATCTTCTTAATAATGCCAAAATCTACTACCATACCTTCATCAGAATCGGAAGTACCGTTTTTAACCTTTCCTTTTACAGTAACGTTTAAGCGGTAAGAGTGTCCATGAATATTTTTACAAGGCCCATCATAACCTATTAGGGCATGAGCCATTTCAAACTTAAATTCTTTCGTAATTCTAATGATTGACATAACGCTAAATTTTATGCGAAATTATTAATAATAAATGTGAAATATGGTTTTGAAAAAACATCCTTTTACCCACTACTCCATTTCCTCCAATTCTTTTTGGATTTTCTTAGGCAAACTTTTTACTACCATATTGTAAGAATGGTCGATAAGTTCATAAACTAATTTTGGAGCTACATCGCTATTGGTATAAACCGAATTCCAATTATTTTTACTCATGTGGTAACCGGGCAATATTCCGGAAAATTCCTCTCGAAGCAAAATGGCTCTTTCCGGGTCGCATTTCAAATTGATGTACTCAAATTCATTGATGTCAGTAAGGGCAAACATTTTGTTCATCACTTTAAAAACCAAAACATTTTCATCAAATGGGAAACCTTCAGTAACACCTTTTTTCTTCAAACAATACTCACGATATGCTTCAATGTTTATCATGGGTTCAAATATAACTAGAATTTATTAATTCTATGTAGCAACTCCGCTGAATAAATAGTAGTTTTGCATAAACTATAAAAACAAAAAAATGAGTGATTATCAACAAATGGATATGCCGGAATTTCCGGCTAACGGAAAACGAATTTTAACCTTTGTAATACTAGGAATATTAGCCATTATCCTTTTTTGGAAAAGTTCAGTAACCATAGGTGCCGGAGAGGCAGGTGTGCTTTTCAAAACATTTGGAGACGGGGTAGAAAAAGATAGACCTTATACAGAGGGGTTTCATTTAATTGCTCCATGGAACAAAATGATTAAAATGGAAGTACGTCAACAACAAGTAATGGAAAAGATGGCAGTGTTATCTTCCAACGGATTGGAAATTTCTGTGGATGTTTCTGTGTGGCATCAACCTATTTTCACAAAACTCCCTTCACTTTACCAAGAAAAAGGTGTTGATTATATTGAAAGAGTTGTTCGTCCTGCCATACGTTCCGCCACTAGAAGTGTCATTGGTAGATATACCCCGGAGGAAATTTATTCTTCCAAAAGAGATGTGATTCAAGAAGAAATTAATATTGAAACTAAAAAAATTCTTGACAAACAATATGTTCAATTAAATGAAGTATTAGTAAGAGATATTATGCTTCCCCCTACCATAAAGGCGGCTATTGAAAATAAATTAAAGCAAGAACAAGAATCATTAGAATACGAATTTAAGTTAGAAAAAGCTAAAAAAGAAGCTGAACGTCAAAAAATTGATGCTGAAGGGAAAGCCAAAGCTAATGAAATTTTAAGTGCTTCGCTAACCGATAAAATTTTGAAGGAAAAAGGCATTGAAGCTACCCTTGAATTGGCAAAATCTCCTAATGCAAAAGTGGTAGTAGTTGGTAGTGGAAAAGATGGTTTGCCAATCATTTTAGGGAATAATTAATATGGTTGCAGGTTTGAGGTTTGAAGTTTAAGGTTGTTTTTAACTTCAAACCTCGAACGTTGAACCTCAAACTTCAAATCTTGAACTATTTCTACTGTCCTGATATTAGTGAAAAGCAAGCTTCTTTTACATTAGATGAAGCGGAATCCAAGCATATTGTTCGTGTGCTCAGATTATCTGTTGGGGAACACATCAACCTTTTAGATGGGAAAGGTGTTGTTTTTAGGTGTGAAATCATTGAAACAGGAAAGCGATGCGTGGTAAAAATCATTGATTTTAAGAAGTCTAAAGAGGATGCGTTTCATATTCATATTGCTATTGCTCCTACCAAAAATAATGACCGGCTGGAATGGTTCATTGAAAAATCTACCGAAATTGGCATTAATGAAATCACCCCCATTATCTGCTTCAACTCTGAACGAAAAGTAGTGAAGCAAGAGCGTTTGTTAAAAACTGCTATTGCTGCCATGAAACAATCCGGCAGGACTTTTTTGCCTAAAATTAATGAAGCAGTTAAACTAAAAGACTTTCTGAAGGCATGTAATATTGAACAAAAATATATCGCCCACTGCTATGAAGAAAACCAACAACACTTAAAGGAACTTTGTGTAGCGGGTAAAGATGTTGTACTTTTAATTGGCCCTGAAGGAGATTTTAGTTTAGAAGAAGTAGAAATTGCCATAAAAAACCATAATTTTATACCTATAAGTTTGGGTAAAAACAGACTTCGCACCGAAACTGCGGGAGTTTATGCTTGTACCACTATTAAATTATTGAATGAATAAATTGCGTTTTTATATCCTATTTCTACTGGTAGCTATTTTTTCTTTTTCCGGAAAAGCCCAACCCTATTCTTACCAAATTGCATTGGCAAAATACAATGGTGGTGGCGATTGGTACGCTAATTTAGAGACTTCACTTCCTAACCTTATTAAATTTTGCAATGATAATTTAAAAACTAACATTAATCCCGAGCAAGCCATTGTGGAGTTAGGAAGTAAAGAAATTTTTAACTACCCTTTTGTGCACCTTACCGGACATGGAAACATTATACTTTCTAACGATGAAGCTCAAAATTTAAGGAATTACCTCATCGGTGGTGGATTTCTACACATTTCCGATAATTATGGCTTAGATCAATTTATCCGCCCTCAGCTAAAAAAAGTTTTTCCCGAGCTAGAATTTGTTGAGCTGCCCAACAACCACCCTGTTTACCATCAAAAATTTAAGTTTAACAACGGATTGCCAAAAATTCATGAGCATGACAATAAATCTTCCAAAGGTTATGGTTTGATTTATGAAGGAAAGCTTGTTTGTTTTTATGATTATGAATGTGATTTAGGTGATGGCTGGGAAGATGGAGTTATCCACAATAATTCAGAAGAAACCCGCTTGAAAGCTTTACAAATGGGAGCCAATATTATTCAATACGCTTTAACACAGTAATAAAAAAAGAGGCTGAATTACTTCAACCTCTATGTTCCTCGTTTTTTTTTGTGAATTTAGTTCAATACTATTTCTATGTAATCTAATTTTTTAGAAGGTCTTACACTAAGAGCCTTGGAGTAATTTAAAATGTTAGAAATGGTACTATCTTTTGGAACTGTTCGCTTACCTTTATTATTCGATAAGTGAAGCATTTCTTTCATTTCTTGTTCTTTTTGTAGTAGTATTGAATAATCAAAATTGGTAATTTTTGGCATAGGCTTTTAATTTTGTTTTAGGTTAATTTCACTACTAAACGAACTAATTTTTACTTTATTGTTGTAACGCTAATTTTTTGAAAGTTGCTCCATGATTAAAACAGCTTCTTTAGCAGCTCTTACATCGTGTACCCTAAGCATGTTTGCTCCTTTAGACAATGCAATAGTATTTAAAACGGTAGTCCCGTTTAATGCTTCTTTTGGTGAAACATCCAACACTTTGTTTATCATAGATTTTCTGGAAATTCCCACTAAAATAGGCATTTCAAATATTTTAAAATCTTCTAAACTCTGCATCAACTGATAATTATGTTGAACGGTTTTGCCAAAGCCAAACCCGGGATCCAGTATAATATCTTTAATTCCTTTTTGGTTTAACACCGCTATTTTCTCATAAAAAAACTGCATCACTTCTTGAACCACGTTCTCATACTGAGGATTTTGCTGCATGGTTTCAGGAGTGCCTTGCATGTGCATTAAAATATAAGGAACATTCAATGATGCTACCACATCTAGTAAATTTTCATCCATGCTTCCTGCAGAAATATCATTAATAATTGCAGCTCCTTTTTCTACTGCTTTTTGAGCAACATTAGCCCTAAAAGTATCTATGGAAATAATTGCTTCAGGAAACTGACGATGCAACAGCTCAACAACAGGAATTACTCTATTTAACTCTTCTTGTTCTGAAACAAATGCAGCTCCCGGCTTAGTAGAATAACCTCCAACATCCAGAATAACAGCACCTTCGTTTAAATGTTTTTTTGCCTGTTCTATTATTCTTTCTTCCGAAAGGTAATTGCCTCCATCAAAAAATGAGTCCGGAGTGATGTTTAATATCCCCATTATGCATGGTTCGTCTAAAAATATTAAATTACCTTTGCAATTCATAACATTGTTTTTCAAAAAAAATGTATCTTTCCGTTTTTGTTTTTGCATAAAATTTTTTGTCTAATAAAATGAATAAAACTAACCAACAATACGATGCAATCATAAAGATTTGCACTGACATATTTACGAAAAAAATGAAAGATTATGGCAGTGCTTGGCGAATTTTACGAACCAGTTCACTTACCGATCAAATCTTTATCAAGGCAAAACGCATCCGAACACTAGAAGAAGTTGGCGAAAGCAAAGTTAAAGAAGATGTTCGTTCTGAATATATTGGCATTGTAAATTATTGCATTATGGCATTGGTTCAATTAGAATTAGGTTATAGCGAGAACACCGAATTAGCAGAAAAAAAAGCTTTAAAATTATATACTAACTATTTTTTAGCTGCAAAAGAATTGATGCAAAATAAAAACCACGATTATGGTGAAGCATGGAGAGATATGAGATTGAGTTCGCTAACCGATTTAATTTTAATGAAGCTATTAAGAACCAAACAAATAGAAGACAACAAAGGAAAAACATTAATTTCTGAAGGCATAGACGCTAATTATTTTGACATGATAAATTATGCAGTTTTTGCTCTCATTAAATTGGAATTTAAAGCATAAACTTATGATGAAACGACCTTTTATAAAGTATTCCTTACAATGGAAAATGATAATGCGGGAGTTACATCTGACCTATTTAATAAACCAATAAACACAACAGATGAAGATTTTAGTAAATATTTGTAGAATTTTAGTAGGAGCTTTGTTTATAGTTTCCGGATTGATAAAAGCGAACGACACACTTGGTTTTAGCTATAAACTGGAAGAATATTTTGAAAATGGTGCTTTGGCTTACCGTATCAGAGATTGGTTTGGGTGGGATACTTTTTCTTTAGAGTTTTTTATGGAATACGCCTTACTCTTAGCAATTATAATGTGTGCAGCTGAGATTATTCTTGGTTTTATGTTATTGTTCGGCACAAAAATTAAGCTAACACTTTATTCATTGTTGGCGTTAACCATCATGTTCTTTTTCTTAACACTACATACTGCTACCTGCGACCCATTTTCTTCCTATCACGAAGTATATGAAATAACCGCTAACTCTCCCGAACACGAACAGCTGTTAGAGCGTATGGCAACCGATAGTAAAATCATTATTGAAGAAGAAACGGCTGAAAAAGTAATTTACAAAGAAGAAATGCCTGTTCAATGCGTAACTGACTGCGGTTGTTTTGGCGATGCCATGAAAGGTTCTTTAGGAAGAAGCCTTACTCCTTGGGAATCTTTTCTTAAAGATTTAGTGTTAATCATCCTTATTCTTCCTATTTTCTTCTATCGAGAAAAAATACAAGTTAATACAGAGCAAGAAGATGTTGTTTTATTATCCGGAAGTATTATCGGAGTTGCATTACTATCTTGGGTGTTCGGTTGGTATTTCCCAATCCTGTTTACATTAATAGGTTTTGGAGGATATTACGCCATTAAAAAATTCTTACGTAAAGAAGTAAATGAGTGGTTGGTAATTTTATTTGTAACCATTATTACGCTAATTTTTATTAATTACACCTACAACCATCTCCCGGTAAAAGACTACCGACCATATGCCGTAGGTAAAAACATTCCTGAACAAATGAAATTGCCGGAAGGAGCTCAACCCGATGTATATGAAAACATTTTCTTTTACAAAAACAAAACAACCGGTACAGTAGAAGAATTCCCTGAAACAAATTACCCATGGGATGATGAAAATTACGAGTTTGTGGATAGAACAACTAAACTGATAAAAGCCGGAGACAAAGCTGCCATCACCGATTTTACCATACTTGGAGAAGACCAATACGATTACACACAAGATTATTTGCATGATGAAGGGTATCTTTTTATGTTGGTAGCCTACGACATCCATAAAACAGATGTATCATCAATGAAAAAAATTAATACATTTGCCGACCAAGTTTTCAAAGACGGTCATTACTTTATTGGATTAAGTTCTTCATCATTTAGCAACATTGCTACTTTTAAAGACAAGCATCAAATACCTTATGATTTTTATACTTGTGATGCCATTACTTTAAAAACAGTGGTAAGAGCAAATCCCGGTATAGTATTACTTAAAAAAGGTGTTGTATTAGCAAAGTGGCATTTTAACGATTTGCCGGAATTTGATTATGTGAAAGACCAATTAATGAGATAAATTAAAAACACGTGACTAAGTTTATAACTAAAAGAATATTGTACGGATTCCTAGTATTAGCAGGAGTAATTACCGTTGTGTTTTTGCTTTTCAATGTGTTGCCCGGAGATCCGGCTCGTATGCTTATGGGACAACGTGCTGATGAAGAATCTTTACGTGTTATCCAAAAAGATTTGGGGCTAGATCAATCATTATCCACTCAATTTGTAATGTACCTCAACGATTTAATGCCCGTTTCAGTTCATAGCACAGATGAAGAACATTACTTATATCTTGATGAAGACAAATACAGTTATTCCGAGCTTTTTACCGTTGGAGACGATAAAGTAGTAGTGGCAAAAATGCCTTATTTAAGAAGGTCTTACCAAACCAAAAGACAAGTATCCGAGATTCTATTAGACTATATTCCGGAAACCGCTGTTTTGGCTGTAGCTGCTATACTTTTTGCTTCATTTTTTGGCGTGCTATTTGGCATTATCACCGCCTTAATGAAAGATACATGGATAGATAAATCTTTGCTATTTTTATCCGTTTTAGGAATGTCTATTCCTTCATTCTATTCCGCCATTATTATTTCTTGGCTCATCGGTTTTGCTTTGCCTCAAGCTACCGGAATCAACCTGTTTAATATGACAGGAAGTTTATTTGAATACGATGATTTAGGAAATGGAGAAATATTAATGTTAAGTAACTTAGTGCTGCCGGCTTTTACTTTAGGAATACGACCAATTTCAGCTATTTTACAACTCACACGTAGTTCTATGTTGGATGTGATGTCGCAAGATTATATAAGAACAGCTCGAGCCAAAGGATTATCAAAACTAACAGTTGTAATCAAGCATGCTTTAAAAAACGCTCTAAACCCTGTCGTTACAGCAGTTTCTGGAATGTTTGCCAGCTTATTGGCGGGAGCATTATTTGTAGAAATGATTTTTGCATGGAAAGGATTAGGCTGGGTGTTGTACGATGCCCTTACCAAATATGACTTACCTATTGTTATGGGAGGAGTACTTTTAACTTCAACCATTTTTGTGATTGTAAACATTTTAGTAGATATTGTTTACGGAATGTTAGATCCTAGAGTGAGGGTAAAATAATTCTCCTTTTATTAAAAAATGTGTGTGATGAGAAAAAAAATTGTTGCCGGAAATTGGAAAATGAACTTAACTTTAGCTGAAGCTAATGAACTATTAAACGAATTAAATCAACAAGAAAATAACAAGCCAACTGATGTCGAAATCATCATTCATCCTCCTTTTGTTTATTTAGCCAAATTTGCTGAACAGCTCAGCAAATCTACTATTTCATTAGGAGCCCAAAATTGTTCTTCTTACACATCAGGAGCATATACCGGAGAAATTGCTGCACAAATGATTGCTTCTTGTGGAGTCAAATATGTTATTATTGGTCATTCCGAAAGAAGAAGCATGTTTGGAGATACTAACACCATTATTGCTGAAAAAATAAATCAAGCATTAAATGCCGGACTAACTCCTATTTTTTGCTGTGGCGAATTGCTTTCCGAGAGAGAAAATAACGAACATTTTAAAATCGTTGAGCAACAACTAAACGAAGGTATTTTCCATTTATCGGAAGAACAATTTAGTAAGTGTATTATTGCCTACGAACCCGTATGGGCTATTGGTACGGGAAAAACAGCCACCCCTCAACAAGCACAAGAAATGCACCAATTTATAAGAAAACAAATTGCAAGTAACTACACTGAAAAATCAGCACAAAGTTGCTCCATTCTTTACGGAGGAAGCTGCAACGCCAATAATGCTCAAGAACTTTTTGCTCAAACTGACATTGATGGCGGATTAATTGGCGGTGCATCGCTTAAAGCAAACGATTTCTTTAGCATTGCTAATGCTTTCTAACTGATGTTAAGTGCATTAAACATTGTAAACAAATAATATTAGTTTCAAAAAGCATTTTTATCAAAATTCAAAATTATATTTTGTGCTATTTACAAAATATAAGCTCTAGTATTTTGTATTTTTGCCAAATAAAATTTTAAAACTATGAGCGATAAATTAAAACCGGCAGACAACATTCAAGATTTACAATATTTTGGTGAATTTGGAGGTGTAAACCCTTCTATTACAGATTCTTCTACCTACACTTTTTTACAAGCAGGTAAGATGGAAGAAATTTTTGAACACGAAATTGAAGGTTGTTACTTGTATTCTAGGCATTGGAACCCCATGAACAAATACCTCTCTCAGGCATTAGCTCAATTAGAAGGCACAGAAAGTGCTTCTGTTACAGGCTCAGGAATGGCAGCTATTACCAATGTAATTTTACAGTTATGCAATACCGGTGATGAAATTGTTACAAGCAGAACCATTTATGGCGGAACGTACGCTTTTTTCAAAAACTTCCTGCCTAAATTCAACATCAAAGCCAATTTTGTAGATACCACCAACATTGAAGCTGTTGAAAATGCAATTACCCCAAATACTAAAATTATTTACTGCGAAACCATGAGCAACCCCATGTTAGAAATTTCTAATATTTCGGCTTTGGCTCAATTAGCAAAAAAACACGGCTGTAAGTTGGTAGTTGATAACACTTTTTCGCCCATGATATTTTCTCCTGCCAAAATGGGAGCTGACATTGTGGTACACAGTATGACTAAATTTATTAACGGAATGAGCGATTGTGTTGCCGGGTGTATTTGCGGAACTAAAGAGTTTATCGATTCTCTTTCTGATGTAAACAACGGTGCAAGCATGTTGCTAGGACCTGTATTAGATAGTTTTCGTTCTGCAAGCATACTTAAAAATCTAAGAACATTACACATTAGAATGAAGCAACATAGTTTTAACGCTTTACACATAGCTAAAAAATTAGAAGCTGACGGACAGAAAATTATTTACCCGGGATTAGCTAAACATCCACAGCATGAGTTAATGAAAACCATGTATAATGAAGAATTTGGTTTTGG
>DATGOR010000304.1:0-2162 GCA_035305805.1 Vicingaceae bacterium
TTGCTGGACTTCAACGCTCACTAACCCTTAAGAACGCGATGTTTCCTTTGAAATTTATATCAAGTTTATGGAGGTCGCGTTCTATTATAAAAAAGTTCAATCCTGATGTGGTAATTGGCACAGGTGGTTTTGCAAGTGGTGCAGTAGTAAAAGTTGCTGCCGATATGGGTATACCTACTATAGTGCAAGAACAAAATTCTTATCCAGGATTAACCAACAAAATGTTGGCAAAAAAAGCAAAAGCTATTTGCGTGGCGTATGATGGATTAGAAAAGTTTTTTCCAGCTGATAAAATTATCAAAACAGGTAATCCGGTTAGAAGCGATTTATTGCATATTGAAAATCTAAGAGACGAAGCTATCACTTACTTCAAGCTTGATCCCAATAAAAAGGTTTTGGCAGTAATGGGAGGAAGCTTAGGTGCGAAAAGAATTAATGAGCTTATATTTAAAAATAAGGATTATTTCAAATCTCAGAACATTCAGGTTCTTTGGCAGTGTGGAAAAGGATATTATCAACAATATAGTAACGAAGGAGACGAAACCATTAAAGTGTTAGATTATATAGAACGTATGGATCTTTTTTATGCTGCAGCTGATGTTATTGTATCAAGAGCAGGTGCATCTTCAGTTTCAGAATTGGCAATTGTTGGAAAACCAGTAATTTTTATTCCATCTCCAAATGTTGCTGAAGATCATCAAACAAAAAACGCTAGCAGTATAGTTATGAAGAATGGTGCTGTTATGATAAAAGAATCTCAACTAGAGGAACAATTTACGGAGCAATTAAATCGGATTTTATCGCAGCCACAAGTTGCAGAAGCATTAGCTAAAAATATAAAACAAATGGCCATGCCAAATGCTACAAAAGAAATTGTAGAAGTAATAAAAAAATGGATGTAGGAGAATGACAATTCAAGAAATTAAATATGTATACTTTGTAGGAATTGGTGGCATTGGAATGAGTGCAATAGCACGCTATTTTCATCGATTAGGCAAAAAGGTTTTAGGTTATGATAAAACACCTACACATTTAACGCAGGAGTTGATAAATGAAGGTATCGATATACATTTCGATGATAATGTGAATTATATTCATGCGCAAGATTTACATACCGACAATACTCTGGTTGTTGTAACTCCAGCCATTCCTAAAGAACATACAGAATGGGCGTTTTTTAGAGATAATGGTTTTACTATTAAGAAAAGAGCAGAAGTTTTAGGATTGATTACTAAAGATACTTTTACTTTTGCAGTAGCTGGCACACATGGTAAAACCACAACATCTAGTATGTTAGCGCATATCATGTTTGATAATCAAACCGATGTAACTTCTTTTTTAGGAGGAGTTTTAGAAAATTATCAAACCAATTTAGTGGGTGATGGCAAAACATTAACTGTTGTTGAAGCAGATGAATTTGATCGTTCTTTTTTACATTTACACCCTGATATTGCTTGTGTAATATCTACTGATGCAGATCATTTGGATATTTACGGAACAGCTAATGAAATCGAAAAAACATTTAAAGAGTTTGCCGATAAAATTAGCAATCCTACAAAGCATTTGTTTGTAGCAGAGGGCACCGGTGTTGATGGGGTTACAGTAGGTTTTGGAAAAGATAATAATGTGCAAATTCAGCAAGTTAAAATTGTTGAAGGAAAAGTAGTTTTCGATATTTTATATTTTGAAACTTTAATAAAAGATATTGAAATATTAATGCCAGGTAATCATAATATTTTAAATGCCACTTTAGCTTTTTCAATGGCTTATGCTTATGGTTTGCCAATTGATGGAATAAAAAAGGCGTTGGCTACATTTAAAGGAATTCGAAGAAGATTTTCATATAAAGTTAGAACGGCAAATCATATGTATATTGATGATTATGCACATCACCCAACCGAAATATTTGCGGTGAGTCAGGCAGTTCATCAAATGTATGAAGGGAAAAAAATATTAGCTATTTTTCAACCACACCTATTTTCAAGAACGCGCGATTTTTTAGATGATTTTGCAAAGAGTTTATCAACATTTTCATCTATTGCAGTTATGGATATTTATCCCGCTAGAGAGTTGCCGATTGAAGGAGTTACCTCGCAAGTGTTAGTTGAAAAAATAACGAGTGAAAATAAGTTTTTGATATCTCAAAATGATTTATTAAATTT
>DATGOR010000305.1:0-3964 GCA_035305805.1 Vicingaceae bacterium
CCTAAAGCTTAAAAACATTTTTTGTAAAAAAGCGGCTCTTTCAGATGCTGCCTTTTGCGGTTCTGCTGCTTGCTGTAATTTGGGTTCTTGAACGGGTGTTATCATGGAAGTACATTTTTTTAATGCCTGGTGCTTGGTAAGTTTTTCATAATCCTGTACAAACTGTATCACGTCGCCCGATGCTCCGCAGGCGTGGCATTTGTAAAAGTTCTTTTCTAAATGTACCTGCATGCTTGCCGTTTGATCCTGGTGGAACGGGCATATCAACATATTGTTTTTTGGCTGTAAGCCGTAATGCTGCAATACTTCTGCTAACGGTAACCGTTGTTTTATCTCGCTTATTTCCATAATAAAATTATTTTGTGCCATTTTGTACATCACAAAACTAAACATAAATGTACAAATAGGCAACTATAAAAAAGACTATTTGTATAATATTTGCTATAAATGTACTATGTGGCTATATTTGTAATACAGTTAATAAATTTTACATTATGGCTTTAGCTAACAATATCAAGCGTTTAAGAGAAGAAAAAGGATTACTTCAAAAAGAAGTTGCCACAGAAGTGGGGCTGGGAGTTTCTCATTACAGTAAAATTGAAAACGGACAAAGGGAAGCTTCTGTTGAACTGTTAGATAAACTGGCTAAATTTTACGGGCTTACCATTGATCAGATTGTACATATGGGTGCAGAAGTTCCTACAGAAGTAACCATGGAAGATAAAACCGCAAACGAACAGGTTAGACTGATTGCCGAACTGGACGAAAAAGATAAAACCATTATTTTTGGTATGATTGAAACAATGCTTACTAAAAAGAAGTTTAAAGACTTCTTTAATAAAAACATCGCTGCTTTATAAGCCGTTTACCATACAAAACACAAACTCCCACAACGGGAGTTTTTTTATGCCGTAAAATAACGAAGTAACCCTTTTTGACAACCTCTTTACTATTGAAAACCAATAAATTATAAAAAATGGTATACCAAAAAGTTGTCTTTTTAAAAAACAAGGTAAATTAAACTGCTGTTTTACAGCAGTTTATAAATACGGGGTGAAAATTCCCCCGTATCCTCTCGCTATAATTTACCTTTAGTTTTATACCGCTTTTTACAAACCTGTAAACACAAAAAATCCCAAACTTTTTAGGTTTGGGATTTTTGATTTATTTATTATAGCACGAGCAAGATACTCGCGCCAGCGGGGGTAACTTAATGTTTTGCGGCGTCACTAAATTTAAGACATTCCCAACATTAACCTAACTAAGAATCCTTTATAATCCTTTTAAAATACTCACTAATTAGCCTATAGTCTATATAATATTTATGAAAATCGTTTTCAATTGAAAATTTTATAAATTTTAGTTCATTTTTGTTAATATTTAGACTTTCTCTAAGCGCCCATTTGAACAAAAGATTGTCTGGTTCTTTTTTATACGCATATTCTAAATAATAATCCCCTTTGCTACTCTCTTTCTCGTCGAAAAACCAAGGGCTTATTTGATACATCCAACCCTTTAAGAATAATAAATAAACTTCAGTTGAATAAAATTTATTTATAATATTTATATTTCTATTAAGTGTAGATTGAAGTATATTATCATCTAAATTACTACAACCTTCAACTATCAAATACCAAACAGTAAAGGTTTGTTTTACCAATATGGTAGAAGTAGGCTTGTCCATATTAAGTATTTCTTTTTCAAAATTTTGCATTTCAAATATGTAATCCATATAATTATTTTTAAGGTATAAAAGCTGTCGCAATTCTTGGTATTCCATTAACTACAGCTCCTCTAATGGTAACCTGTTTGCTATATATATTTATAACTCTTTCAAATGTACCTGAAGCTGGTAAACTTGATTGCTGTCCTAAAGAAAGATATAGTCTACGTACTACATTCCTTTCACTTCCAGCAATCTTTAGGATGCTATCTAATTTATGTTTTGAGTCCATTATATGCCTAATATTATTAGAGTTAGAAAGTGTTGTTGAAATACCCTTTCGTAAAATATTTAGTTCAACTGCACTTAATGATTTAACGCCAATGTTAGTCATTTTACCTATAGGAACAGCACTTGCATATTTTAAACCTGTTTCAAAATCAGTTAGCGGGTTTCCTAATCTGTCTGTACCATTAATGGATCCAGATATGCCATCCCAAATATTTGCAATAGGATTAAATTCATTAATTAAATCTAGTAAAGACAAAGTATAATCATGTGCGCTTCCGGAATAATCCCCTCCGTAATATCTAAGTCCTATTGCCATTTGTTCGGATTTAGAAAGAGATATATTATTACCGTTTCCACCACCATTACCGTTTCCGCCGCCGCCATCATCACCGGGTGTAGTTGATAACTCATAGGTATTTTGCACTTGTGCTTCAAATGCTTCTGAAGAAGATTCCCCTATCAATTGTAAAAATGCGTCTATTGCATCTTGTCCCGTAAATGATGCACCAACTAAATTTCCATTTAAGGTATAGGTTGTTGCATCGGCTCCACTCGGATCACTCCAATACACCGGGTTGTTATCAAACGCACTGTACGGTGAAAAATCATGGTGTACAACCGGGTCTTGTACTACCCATCGCCCGATAGCAGGATCGTATTGGCGAATATCCATTTCGTAAATGTTCAGCCCTAATGCGTCCTCATATTCCTTACCATTGAACTTATATTGTTACGCTCCTGCACACTTTTTTACCTCGTGCGAACTTCCGGTTTTTTCCGTGCGACACTCAATCTACAAAGAACTTAACTGTTTTTAGCCAAAGATAATCCTTTTTATTTAACATATTTTTCAATTGAAAAGAAAAAACTTTACCGTTTAAAAACCTTTTACATAACAGGAAATTATAGTTCCTAAAGTCAGCTATAACTCTATTTTATGTAAAATAAGTTCTCGGTCTTACGCCCTGTGCTCCTTATACGGTTTTTTCTCTGCAAAGTTTTTTCTTTTATTTTTTTTTTCAGATGAAAGAAAAACCGCTCGATTTTTTTGGTCGGATTTTTAATCCGACTAAAAAAATGAGCCAACAACCGTAGGGCGTTAGCAAATGAGTTCCGTTAATTTCCCAAGGGCAAGGTTTGATTTTGTAGACGGTTTGTTAAAATTGGCTATCCAAAAACACATCTTGCATTACAGTTTCCGACAATCATTTCTTTAAAGTTCCCATCTTAGTGGCAAGAATATTTTTGAGTACGATTTGTTAAAAGTGGACGTCCAAAAATACATCTTGCACTACAGTTTCCGATTACTTTTTTTAGCGTTTCCACTTTTAGTGGCAAGAATGTTTCTGAATACGATTTGTTAAAATTGTACCCACAAAAACACATCTTGCACTACAATTTCCGATAGTCTTTTTTCTTAACATTCTCATTATCAATTTTTATACAATTATATAATTGTTTAATTATACATTTATATAAATATATATTTCAATAATTATATAAAAATCGACTTCTTAAAAAAGGAAAAACAGCCTTGAGCTAAACGGCTGGGCTTGACGGTTAGGAAAGCCCAAGCAACTGCGAGCCGATCCTGCGAGTGGAGCAAGGGGGGTGCAAAAGAAAGGCGTCAGACGGTTTGCAGCTCTGTGAAGTGTGGGCTGGCACAGGTTTTTGTCTATCTTACAAAAACTGTGACAGCACTAAACGCACACACAAGGGCAACTTTGCCGAAGGCTACAACACGGTTGCCCGAAGCCCACAGCGACCGGCAGGCGAGCTAAATTATGGAAGGCGGTGGACGTGTTGCTACCAAACGCAGAGCGGTGGCAAAAGCGGACAAAGAAGCCTGACGTGAGGAGTTTGCAGCGTACTGCAAAGATTATGACAAACTTTCAACCCGAAGGGCGTTGCAGTTCTTTTTTATACCTTGATTTTATTTTTCAATTGAAAAAAAGTACTGCAACGGTTTGGCGGAAGCTTTGCAAAGCAAAAACGAGGAACACCGCTTTT
>DATGOR010000306.1:0-3557 GCA_035305805.1 Vicingaceae bacterium
GTTTTAGTTTTTAACAATTCTTGAAAATCATTATTGATGCCAGGACCACCACAATCAAAATTCATATTATCCAATACCAACGTGGTTTTTTCGAAAGTAATTCTATCGCCTTGTTTTTTGAAAGCTACGGGAATAGGCTTATTTATTTTCAAGATATCGTAATGGCATTTAAAACTATTCACATTGGTTTTCCCTATAATAAACAACTTACTAGTAGGAGCAATTGTTACGGACGTTTTTCCAACCAACGAATCTGTAAAAGACAGCGCAGTTAAAACTGAAATAAAAATTAGTATTTTTTTCATGTCTGCTCAATTTTTGTTAAACCAATGCTTGTTTTAAATAGAGTAAGTCTAAAAACTTATATAACTTTTTTTGGGTCTATTTAGCTTAAAGACTTACTCTTACTATTTACTAATTAATTAAAAACTAATAACAGCTTCGGCCATTAGACCATTAAACTTACCACCATTTAATGGGCTAGAGATATTGTATCCATCATAAGTTTGGCTTACATATTCTAATTTCATTAAGATGTTTTTTGTCATAAACCAACCAGCACCTAATTGTACACGTTCAATTTTTACATCCTCACCACTTAACTCTTCAGAATCTACTACGTTATAACGACCTCCTATGAAGATATTCTCATTACTTCCAAATCTGTAAACCAATTCGCTGGCAAACTGATTAGCTGTTCTATCGCTAACTTCAGTAGAAGCTTTACCTTTTGCGCTTTCAATAGTTCCAAAGAACTCCAATCCTTTGTATTTAACAAATGGGTTAATCATGAAGGCAGTAATCTCGTTTCTTAAGTTAGGATTGTATCTACCAGATCTAAAATCGTCTGCTGTTGCTGTTGCAGGAATCATTACACCATAGTATCTAGAACCAGCCCTATCGGCATTGTACAGGTAAGAGTTTGGCACATATCCAGTAGTATAAACAGATCCTGTTAATCTTACTCTTAAATCGTTATTAAGCTGTTTATCATAACCTAATTTTGCTAAGAATGATCCGCCTCCTGTTGTACTACCTGTTTTGTTTATAGATTGATTCAATTTACCATTAGCAAAACCAACCATTCCTATAAAACCATTTCTTCTGTAATATAGCTCTGCACCTACTTCGGTAGTAAACGCGTCCATAATTAAGTTTCCAACAAATGGATTGTAGATCGCTTGAGCGTTATCGGTTCTTCTAAAATGCGCATCACCATAGTTGTTTTCCATGTGCCCTACTTTAATAGTGGCATATTTCATGAAATCCTCTAAAAACCCTTCATGAATGAAATCTAATTTATCAATTTGGAAATAACCACCTTTTACATAAGGCTCTGGGTGGTGACGAGATGATAAATAAGTACGTAAGTGCATTCTAACGCCATCGTAAAGCACCACATCCAAATCTAAGTTGGCGGTTGCTAAATTAAAGTTGGCTCCAATTTCTTTTAATTCTGAACCTACGGCACCTGAGTTTTCATGGTCAATCGCTTGAAATTGTAGTGTTGAAGAACCTCCAATTCTAACTTGTATATCATCGAATGTTGATACCGTATCTTTTGGAGCTTCAAACACATTAACGCCTCTTTGGTCTGGCAATCTATAGTTGTCTAAGTCCCTGCTCTGTCCATAAAAACTGATTCCAGTTAATACGGCTACTGAAAATATTGCTTGTTTTAAAATTGATTTCATGATTTCTTGGTATTAAAGTTTGATTATCGATTAATAGTTTATTTAAATAGCGTTGAAAATTTTATAGTAATATCGTTACCTGTAGTAATAGTGCCCATTAAAGCTTTTGGTGGCTCCACATTAAAATCGGTCATTTTAATTTTTTTCTCACCTGTTAATTTGGCACTGGATTTAGTGGCATTAAGCGTAAAATCTATTGGAATCAATTTTTTGGTTCCTGCAATGGTTAGATTTCCTGTAGCAGACACTG
This sequence comes from Vicingaceae bacterium, assembly GCA_035305805.1. Classification (GTDB taxonomy): domain Bacteria; phylum Bacteroidota; class Bacteroidia; order Flavobacteriales_E; family Vicingaceae; genus BRH-c54. Next base: position 1,945 of record DATGOR010000306.1, read on the forward strand.
CAAATACACCATTACCTTTACTCACCACATTTTTGACTTCCACGAGTTGGAAAACAATATTTTTATGAGCAGTGGTTTTTAAAGCTTTATAAGTGTTTTTGTCCATCGCCGCTTTTCCACTTTTTAAACTTTCGGCTACGATATCCAAGGATAACTTATCAATTTCACCAGCCTCTATATTCTTAAAACTAATTTTTCCACTCTGATTTTCCGCAACGATTTCCCAATCGTGTAAACTAGACGTTCCCAACACACTTAAGGTTGATTCTCCTTTGGCGAGGTTTAACTCTTGTGCCTTTGCAACACCAGTTGCTAAGACAAATAGAACCATAAGGCTTAAAACTTTGACGCTAATTTTTTTATAAGTATTCATATCGCTATTGTTTTTAATTTATGTGACAAATTTCAGAAGTAAGCGTATGTCTAACTATGATTTTCGTCATATTAGCAATGTTTTTGAAATAAATACATCAATTGAAGTGGTGAGTAGGGAATTATCCTAATTGCAAAAAAAAGCAGACCTGAAGCCTGCTTTTGTGCCAAACAAAGTGATTTGGCGAAATGTAATTAATAGCGTAACAAACATACTATCCTAAAACAGGAACGAGTTATATCTTTTTTGTTTATAGTTATATAAATCACATGTTTGTTTATTCTAGCAATAAAAAAAGGCTGTCTCACAAGTCGAGAGACAGCTTTTTAACCAATACTATTAGAAATGGAATTTTCTAACCAACCAACCAATCAACTAACCAAAATTGATTATTGTAAAATTAACTAATCCTTTCCACTTTGGGTTATATAGTTTAAGCTTATGATTACATAATTCCCATATTTGAGCTCATTGCATAAAAAAACACTGCTAATATGTTAACAGTGTTTTTAAAAATTATATTAAAAAGTTTCGTCGGGATGACAGGATTTGAACCTGCGACCACACGGCCCCCAGCCGTGTACGCTAACCGGACTGCGCCACATCCCGAATTTGTAAAGATTATTTTTAAGGCTAAGGAAGTTAAAAACTGCCCTTTTCAAAATTTGCCCAAAGAAAATACTTTTTAAAATTTAAACCAAATGAATATAAAAAAAAGCCGAACCCAAGATTCGGCTTTTCAAATCCGTTCTCTTTTTATTAATTATAAGTTGATGTAGATACTTCAAAAGTGGCTTCTTTGGCTGCTAAATAACGCTCTGCATCCAATGCAGCCATACATCCAGTGCCAGCAGCCGTAATAGCTTGTCTGTACACATGATCGGCAGCATCACCAGAAACGAACACCCCTGGGACATTGGTTTTCGAGGTTCCTGGAACATTAATAATGTAACCTGTTTCATCCAACTCTAAATAGTCTTTAAAGACATCGGTGTTAGGTTTATGTCCAATAGCAACGAAAAAACCAGTGGCTGGAATTACATGCTTTTCATTGGTTTTGTTATTGACTACGCGAACGCCAGTAACCAGTTGTCCATCGCCCAAAACCTCATCCGTTTCGGTATTGAATAATATCTCAATATTTGGTGTTCTTTTTACGCGATCTGCCATGATTTTAGAAGCTCTAAATTCATCACGACGCACCACCATAGTCACTTTTTTACAAAGCTTGGATAGATAG
>DATGOR010000307.1:0-4799 GCA_035305805.1 Vicingaceae bacterium
CATTGAAGACCACATGCTTATTCCTAAATTAGAAATTGATGCCAAGTTGGAGTTAACTCAAATTACACCCCGTTTTTATAGTGTGTTAAAGCAATTTGCTCCTTGTGGTCCCGAAAATATGCAGCCGGTATTTGTAACCGAAAATTTATTGACTACCGATAACATCCGAATTGTTGGCGAAAACCATTTAAAATTAGATGTTTACTCGCCTGAAAATCCTGAATTAATTGTTTCTTGTATTGCATTTAGATTAGGACATTTTATCGATGAATTACAACCGGGCGTGTTGTTTAAAATGGTTTATTCCATAGAAGAAAACGAATGGAACAACATCAAAACTTTACAATTGAATGTAAAGGATATTCGCTTGATGGGAGAATAAATTTCAAGAAAACGTATTTAAAAAATGAAAATATGTTTGGCTAAAATTTTTTAGGCTAAGTCGATTTTTTATGTATTTTATCTAAACTACTAATTTGTAGTACTTAGTATTTTCAGGTGCTTGAACGCATATTTTTCAATATACCTTAAAAGTGGTATTGTTTAGAATGATTCTAAATAACAATTTTGTCAAAAAATTAAACATTAAAAAATTAAGCAATGACAAAAAGAATTATTCTGTGTTTTATGGCAATGAATTTTGCCTTTTCATTACTAGCACAAACAGGAAGCATAAAAGGAAATGTAAAAAGTGCTGATGGAAAACCCGTTGAATTTGTAAGTGTTGGAATAAAAAACAGTTCCAAAGGAAGTACTACCGACAAATCTGGGAATTTCATCATAAAAAATATTAAAGCGGGCACTTATACCATTTTTACATCTTACATTGGGTTGGAAAAACAAGAAAAACAAGTAACTGTTGAGGTGGATAAGGTAGTGGAGGTAAATTTTACCTTAAACCAAAGTTCGATGGAGCTCTCGGAAATAATTATAACCGACAGTAAAACGAATCCACTTTATAAAGAAACTAGTAAAACTGTAGCTAAACTTCCGTTAAAAGACATTGAAAACCCACAGGTTTATAATTCGGTGTCTGAAAAGCTGCTAAAAGAACAGGTGGTAACCAATTTTAATGATGCGTTAAAAAATGCAACAGGAATCACCAGGTTATGGGAGTCAACCGGTAGAGGAGGAGATGGTGCGGAGTATTACTCAATGAGAGGATTTTCTGTTCAGCCAACAATGGTAAATGGCGTTCCGGGAGTAAATAATGGAGCTTTAGATCCGGCAAACATTGAAGCGATTGAAGTTATTAAAGGACCATCAGGAACATTGTACGGTAGTCCTATGATTTCTTATGGAGGTTTGATAAATGTTACCACAAAAAAACCTTTTGAGACTTTTGGAGGAAGTGTAAGTTATACCGTTGGAAGTTTTGAGTTAAGTAGAGTAGCTCTTGATGTGAACACGCCTCTTAGCGATAAAGTTTTTGCAAGAATTAATACTTCTTATCATACTCAAAATACCTTTCAAGATGCGGGTTTTAAAAAATCTTTCTTTGTTGCACCTTCATTTTTAATTAAAGCAAATGAGAAATTAACCTTTATCATCAACACTGAAATTCTTGAATCTACTTCGGCAAATGCACCAATGATATTTTTAAATAGAAATGTACCGCTTTCATTTAATAGCATTGAGTTGTTCGAAAGAAACTATAAAAAATCTTTTACAGGAAATGATTTAAGCATGAGCAATCCTATGTTTGGAATGCAGGCTCAAGCCTTATATAAATTTTCCGATAAATGGACATCGCAAACCATTCTTTCTAAAAGTACAGCAAAAACAGCAGGCTATTACCATTATTTATGGGATTTAGGCGATGGAGATTCTTTTACCAGATTTATTTCAAAAGCAAATAGCCAAACACATACTACCGATGTTCAGCAAAACTTTATAGGTGATTTTAAAATCGGACCAATAAGAAATCGTTTGTTAGTAGGGGTAGATTATTACCAATCTAATGTATATAACAACAGCAATGGCTGGGTAGGCAATGGTGTGGTAACTTTATCGGATGGAGAAGATTCAGGAAATCTTTCTACCGTAGATGTTGACAATCTTTTAATTGGAACTACTGCAGGAGCTTCTCATGTAAGAAATGAAATAATGAGTGCGTATATTTCTGATGTTATTAATTTCTTCCCTACACTTTCTGTGATGGCAAGTGTAAGAGTGGATAATTTTAGAGATTACTCTTTAAAAGAACATAAAGATCAAATGGCAGTTTCTCCAAAATTTGGTTTTGTTTTTCAACCGATTAAAGATAAAGTATCCGTTTTTGCCAATTACATGAATGGGTTTATAAATGTAGCTCCACGACAAGTTGCTGATGCCAATGGAGCAAATCCAAGAGTTAAAGCTTTCGACCCGGAAAATGCAAACCAATACGAAGCGGGTATAAAAACAAACATTTATAAAAACAAAATTGCTGCTACAGTAAGTTATTACAACATTTTGGTAAGCAATAAATTAATGACAGATCCAACTAATGTAAACAACTCTATTCAAGGTGGCGAGGTTGAAAGCAAAGGATATGAGTTTAGTTTGGTGGCAAACCCTGTTAGTGGATTGAACATTGTTGCCGGATATAGTTTAAATGAAAGTGAAGTGGTAAAAGATAATCCTGAAAATGGGTACTTAAATTTCCGTCCAGAAGAAGCCGGTCCTAAAGAATTAATCAATTTTTGGGTAAGTTATACATTACAAACTTCCAAACTAAAAGGTTTAGGTGTTGGTTTTGGAGGAAATACGGCTAGCGAGCATTTAACCATGAACCGAGAAACAACAGGAACTTTTGCACTTCCTGCTTACCAAATATTTAATGCTTCGCTTTCCTATTCGGGAACAAATTACAGCATCATTTTTAAGGCAAATAACTTAGCCGACCAAAAATATTACTCAGGTTGGTCAACGGTTACACCACAACAATTAAGAAACTTTTCAATCAACTTAACATATAATTTCTAAACATAATGACTTTTAAAAAAACTATTGGAAAGCTTCATCTATGGCTCGGACTTTCGTCCGGGCTTATAGTTTTTATTATTGCTATAACGGGCTGTATTTATGCTTTTCAGGAAGAAATTCAAAACGCAACCCAACCTTATCGGTTTGTAGAAAAACAAGACCAGCCGTTTTTATTACCATCAGAAATTCAAGCTGTTGCTGATAGTGCATTGCCAAATAAACATTTACATGCAGTAATGCACTATAAAAATGGGCAGTCATCGGTAGCCGTTTATTACAGTAGAGACGAGTATTACTATTACGTTTACGTTAATCCATATTCGGGCGAAGTGCTAAAAGTAAAAAACATGGAAGAAGGATTTTTCCACTTTATTTTAGATGGTCATTTTTACCTTTGGTTGCCGGAAGATATTGGTCAAACGGTTGCCGCTTCTGCAACATTAGTTTTTTTAATTATGATAATTACGGGATTAATTTTATGGTGGCCAAAAAATAAAAATGGAAGAAAACAACGCTTTTCCATTAAATGGAAAAATGTAAGGTGGCGAAGAAAAAATTATGATTTACATAATGTGATGGGATTTTACGTGTGGATTGTAGCATTTATTTTTGCTTTTACAGGATTAATTTTTGGGTTTCAATGGTTTAAACAGGGCGTTTTTTATACCTTATCGGGTGGAGAGCAGTTTGTACAGTATTACAATCCTGTTTCAGACACAACAAGTATTTATGAGCATAATTTAGCTCCAATAGACAAGGTTTGGTTAATGATGGAGAAAGAGTACCCTGATGCCGATTGGATAGAAGTTCATCCTCCCGAAAATAATATAGATGCCATAGCAGCCAATGCCAACCCTGACGCAAGCACTTACTGGAAAACAGATTTCAGGTACTTTGATCAACACACTTTAGAAGAATTACCTGTAACCCATGTTTGGAATAGAATAGATAAAGCCACCTTTGCTGCTAAATTTCTCCGAATGAATTATGATATACATGTTGGAGCTATTTTGGGTTTACCGGGAAAGATAATCGCTTTTCTGTTTAGTTTAGTTATTGCTTCACTGCCCATTACCGGATTTTTTATCTGGTATGGAAGAAACAAAAAGAAAACTAACAGTAATTATACTGCTTAACAAAAAACCATAAAAAAACCTCGATATTTTTCGAGGTTTTTTTATGATTAATTTTTAAAATAATTGAGTGTGAAAGCTATTTTCTCTTTCAAGTCTTTTCTTGCAACAATAAAATCTAGAAAGCCGTGTTCCAACACAAATTCAGCAGTTTGAAAACCTTTAGGCAACTCTTTACCTATTGTTTCTTTTACCACACGAGGTCCTGCAAAAGCAATTAATGCACCAGGTTCGGCAATATTAATATCGCCCAGCATAGCATAAGAAGCAGTAACTCCACCTGTGGTTGGGTCAGTTAATAGAGAAATATAAGGTATTTTAGCTTTTGCCAATAAAGTTAATTTTGCTGAGGTTTTTGCCATTTGCATCAACGAAAAGGCAGCCTCCATCATTCTTGCTCCACCCGATTTTGAAATCATCATAAACGGAATATTTTTTTCTATGGAATAATCAATAGCACGAGCAATTTTTTCTCCCACAACAGATCCCATAGAGCCTCCAATAAAATTAAAGTCCATGCAAGCTACTACTAAATCGTGTTTATCTACTTTCCCTACTGCTGTTCTAACAGCATCTTTTAAGTTGGTATTTTTTTGAGTAGATTTTATTCTATCCACGTATTTTTTGGTGTCACTAAAATTTAGAGGATCACCTGAGGTTAAGTTAGCGTTTAACTCTTTGAACTTGTTATTATCAAAC
>DATGOR010000308.1:0-3256 GCA_035305805.1 Vicingaceae bacterium
TAATCTCTATTTATCATTCAATGCTACAATAGGTTGAATTCTGGCGGCTCTTTTGGCAGGCATATACCCCGCTAAAGCTCCAAAAACAACCAAAATAATGGTTGCCGTAACGGCTGTACCCATATCAATGTAAGGGTTTAATATAAAATAATATTCCAATTTATCGCCTATGGATTGCAACACAAAAATTCCTAAAAACAACCCTACATAACCCGCTATAAGTGTAATAAAGATTGACTCTTGTAAAATCATAGAAATGATAGCGTATGGTGTTGCTCCCAATGCTTTCCGAATACCAATTTCTTTAGTACGTTCTTTTACTACAAATACCATGATGTTGCTAATCCCAATTACTCCTGCTATCAATGTACCTATTCCCACGAAGCTAATAATTACTTTTAATACTGCCGAAAGTTGCTGATTGTCGTTCATATTATCCGCAATATTTCTAATAAATACGCCACTTTGGTCTTCTGGATGAATATCGTGTTTTTCTTTTAGAAAAGTGGTCAATTTTTCTTCAAAAACCATAGCTCCTGCATACCCCAGTTCCGGTTTAAAGGCTAATACTATTTGATCTACATAGTCAGTATTTTTTTCTACCAATTGCAGGGTGGTATAAGGCACATAAATTCTTCGTTCTTCATTATCTCCACCATCATCCTGAAAAACACCAATTACTTTGTAAGCGGTATTGTTAATGACAACGTGTTTTCCTATAGCATTTTCATTTTTAAACAAGTCAGCCTCCACTAATCTACCAATTACAGCATATTTGGTTTTGTTTGCTACATCTAAGTCATTGATGTACCTTCCTTTCATGATAATGGTTTTTTCCGAGTGTTGATGTGCCGGACCTACACCAACATAACTATAAGAATTAGACTCACTTTTATACACCACATTACCATTCCTAAACACCCTTGGAGTAATGTATTCCAAGTAAAAAGGAAAGTTTTGTTGAATGTCTTTTATATCGTCATTTTTGAATCGGATAACACGGTTTACTTTAAACCCTTTATGCGGCATACTTGTTCTTCCCGGAAATACAAAAAAAGTATTGGTAGCATCGTCCATAAAGAATTGATTAAATGAATTGTTTAGTCCATTTCCCAATCCCAATAAAGTAATAAAAATAAGTAAGCCTAAAGCCACAGTAAACCCTGACAAAAACGTACGGAGTTTGTTTTTCTTTATGGTTTGAAATATTTCTTGCCAATTATCGCTGCTAAACATGTTCTGATGCTCTTACTTGGTTTACTTTTTTATCTTCTATTATTACGCCATCCTTTAACAATACAATACGTTTACACATTTTTGCTATATCTTCTTCGTGGGTAACTACCAATAAGGTTTTTCCTTCGTCATTAATTTCTTGTAACAATTGCATTACCTCGTAAGAAGTCTTAGAATCTAACGCTCCTGTAGGCTCATCAGCAAGGAGCACTTTTGGTTCTGCAGCCAAAGCTCTGGCTATTGCCACACGTTGTTTTTGCCCTCCCGAAAGCTCACTAGGCAAATGAGTTGCCCAGTTTGCCAACCCTACTTTGGTTAAATATTGTAGTGCTTTCGCATCACGTTCTTTTTTAGGAACACGTTGATAATACAGTGGCAATGCAACATTTTCTAATGCCGTTTTATAATTAATCAGGTTAAATGATTGAAAAATAAATCCTAAAAATTTATTTCTGTATTTGGCTGCCTTGGTTTCGTTAAGATTTACAATAGGCACACCATCTAAGGTGTAAGAACCTCTATCCAATAAATCCAACATTCCCACAATGTTTAGCAAAGTAGATTTGCCCGAACCTGAAGACCCCATAATGGCGACCATTTCACCATCTTCCACCGAAAAATTAATGCCCTTCAATACATGAAGTTCATTTTTGCCCATTTTATACGATTTATGCAGGTCTTTTATTTCTATCATAGCGTTAGGTTTATTAAGGCAGCGAAAGTTTTAGCAATTAAAAACTTCCATACCAAAAGTAATAGATTTATGGTTTCCCGTTGACACAATTTACATAAGTGGAAAAGTAAAATGATGAGTGGCAGATACCTTTGAGTAATTTTACTTAGAAGGTGGCTCGCTAAACCCAAATCATGAATTAGATTCGTTATGAGGGTTTAACGTAACATTGTTTAAAACCTTCCTTTTTGGCTAATAAAAAGAAGTAATTTCAGTCTTATTTTTGTTGGCATCAAGTATTTATTTATGAATTCCATGATTAAAATAATCGGCTACATTTTCTTGTTCTCTTTTTTAGTGTGGAGCTGTAAAAACACCCAATCTCTTCCTTCAAAACAGAAAAGTGAACCTAAGAAAAATACCTCAACCGTAAATTTGGTTTTTGATGAATTGGAGGAAACCGATGAACCCGAAGAACAAGTCGATTTACCACCACCTGCCCTATCTAAAGAAGAAAAAGAACTGAAAGAAAAATATGCTGCATTATTAGATATTACCGGATTAGAAATTAAAGAACTAGCACTTTATGCTTTTATTGATGATTGGTTGGGAGTAAAATACAAATATGGCGGCACCACTAAAAATGGAGTTGACTGTTCGGGGTTTACTAACTTGCTTTACAACAATGTTTTTAAGAAAGAACTGCCTCGGTCTTCATCGGATATAGCGGCTGTTGCCAAAAACGTTGCTAAAAAAGAACTTAGTGAAGGCGATTTTGTTTTTTTCTCTATTAGAAGCAACAAAGTAGATCATGTAGGTATTTATTTGGCCAACAATAGGTTTGTGCATGCAAGTACTTCTAAAGGAGTTATTATATCAAGTTTGGAACATCCTTATTATGCCAAACATTTTAAAAAAGGAGGACGGATAGAATGATGTGTTTTACACCTGACAGGTTTTAGAAACCTGTCAGGTGTTGCGATACAGTACAGCTATGTGGTTAAATGATGGTATTTAGTGAAAATAATCTTTAATTTGTAAAAATTGACTTTGATGAATGTACTAATAACAGGAGCAAGTAAAGGAATTGGTTTCGAATTAACAAAACAATTCGCACAAAAAGCAAATGCCAACATTATTGCTTTAGCAAGAGACTACGAGCAACTTAAAACGCTTCAAGACTTTTGTAAACATACCTATAACAAACAAATTCATATTTATAGCATTGATTTGAGTCAGCTTGGTTTTGAGCTACAATTAAATGAAATTCTTGAAGAGCATCATCACATTGATATTGTTATTAATAATGCAGGATTTTTGGCTCATTTGCCTTTTGAAAAAACAGCT
>DATGOR010000309.1:0-3204 GCA_035305805.1 Vicingaceae bacterium
TCTACATAGCTATATAAATTTACCGCTAATAATCTACAGCTATCGTACGGACAAAGTGGAATTTCTCCGCATGGGTTGGTAGATACTGTTCTAAAACCTAAATCAGCATAACTATCAGGAATAGACTCATTGATTACTGTATCCCAAAATAAAATCCCTGGTTCTGCAGATTTCCAAGCATTGTGTATGATTTTATCCCAAACTTCTTTTGCATTTATTGTTTTTGTATATAAAGGATTATCTGAGTGAATTGGATATTGTTGTTTGTATTCTGAGTTACTTTTTACAGCTCTCATAAATTCATCATCTATTCTAACAGATACATTCGCTCCGGTAACTTTTGTTCCATCCATTTTAGCATCAATAAAATGTTCTGCATCAGGATGCTTAATAGATATTGAAAGCATAAGAGCTCCTCTTCTACCATCTTGAGCTACTTCTCGGGTAGAGTTAGAGTATCTTTCCATAAAAGGTACTACTCCGGTAGAAGTTAATGCACTATTTTTTACAGGACTTCCTTTCGGACGAATGTGAGATAAATCGTGTCCAACACCACCTCTTCTTTTCATTAATTGAACTTGCTCTTCATCAATTTTCATTACGCCACCATAAGAATCAGAATTTCCTTCGTTACCAATCACAAAACAGTTTGAAAGTGATGCTATTTGGAAATCGTTTCCAATTCCTGTCATAGGACCTCCTTGAGGAACAATGTATTTAAACCCCTTTAATACATCATAAATTTCCTCTTCAGAATATGGATTAGCATATTTGCTTTCGATGCGAGCAATTTCTTTGGCTAATCTTCTGTGCATTTGATCCGGATTAGATTCATAAATATTGCCGTCAGAATCTTTAAGAGCATATTTATTTAACCACACATTCGCTGCTAATTCATCTCCTTTAAAGTATTTGGTAGCATCTTTTAATGCTTCCTCGTGGGTGTAGGTTCTTAAACCTGATTCTTCATTTTTTACCATTTCTGCTGTTAAAATTTCATCGTTTGTTTTTGTAGTTTCATCTACATTAATTACTGTTTTCTCCATTCTGATAAGGGGTTTTAAGGGTTATTAAATTCATGCATTTTTCATCAAAAAACGCTTGTGCAATTTAGAAAGAGTATTGGCAATTTTTAGCATCTTTTGGAGCATTTTTTTATCAACACTAAGATAAGTTTTAATACATGGGGAGTTGAACTTGTTTTTGGATTTTTTATTAACAACCCAATCTTAATTACATAATTTTTTATATATAGATTTTACGTGTTTACAGATAAAATATTACTGTTTAACGACAAACTTTAGGAATTCATTTGAATGTCGCTGTAAATAATCTATCATATTTATTAATGCAATCTATTTACAAAGCGTAATTTTGGATAATATTGTTTTGAACATGTTTTGGAATGAAAAAATTTGATATCCCTACCTATTATAAAAGTTCGTTTATTTCTGCTATAAAAAATGCAAGAAAGGATGCGGATCCTAGAAAAAAAGATTTTTCTCCAACTGTATTGGATTTTGGTTCGGTGCAGTTTCTTATTGCTCGTCATTTTGGATTTTGTTATGGAGTAGAAAATGCTATTGAAATTGCCTATAAAGCAGTGGAAGAAAATCCCGGGAAACGAATTTTCTTATTAAGCCAAATGATTCACAACCCAATTGTTAATCAAGATTTACAAGAAAAAGGTATTCAGTTTATTATGGATACGGAGGGTAACCAACTTATTGAATGGGACAAACTAAACAGCAATGATGTGGTCTTGATTCCTGCTTTTGGCACTACCATAGAGATAGAAGCAAAAATTCAATCCATAGGATTACAAACGGAAAAATACAATACCACTTGTCCTTTTGTAGAAAAAGTATGGAAGCAATCTGAAAAATTAGGAAAAACCGAACATACTATTATTATACACGGAAAACATAAGCATGAAGAAACTCGTGCAACATTTTCTCATAGTGTTCAAAATGCACCTTCTATTATTATTAAGGATATGAAGGATGCGGAATTTATAGCACAAGTAATTTTAGGGAAAATTACCGCAGAAGAATTTTATGCTAAATTTAAGGATAGAACCTCCGAAGGGTTTGATGTGCACAAACATTTTGATAAAATAGGTGTGGTAAATCAAACTACCATGTTGGCTACAGAAACACAAGCTATTGCAGATTTTTTCAAACAAACGATGACACAAAAGTTTGGGGAATCAAACATAAAAAGTCATTTTGCTGACACACGAGATACACTTTGCTATGCCACCAATGATAACCAACAAGCCACTTATGCACTATTAAAAGAAGCGGCAGATTTTGCCATTGTGGTGGGGGGATATAATAGTTCCAACACCTCTCACATTGTAGAACTATGTGAAGAAAAATTGCCTACTTTTTTTATTAGTTCGGCCAAAGAAATCGAAAATAATGAGGTGATTCATCATTTTAATTACAATGAAAAAAAGCACGAAACCACTACTAATTTTATTCCTAAAAAAAATACAGTGCGCATCATTCTTACCAGTGGAGCTTCTTGCCCTGACACCATGGTAGATGCCGTTTTGGATAAGTTACTTTCTTATTTTCCGGATGCAAAAAGTAAGGACGAGGTGTTGGTGGTATAATATCCATCATTAATGTATTACCAACCCAATAGTTTAAAGCTCTGTTGTGTCTTGTTGGTAGTGATTTTCACAAAAAAAACGCCTTTTATATTTTCTGTTATTGCTAACTGAAATTCTTTTTGATTGTTGAATTGAGCAGTTTGAATTAATTTTCCCAACAAATCATAAACTTCTATAGTTAATTTTTCCTCTACATTTTTAGAAGAAAAATGAAAATATTGATTGGCATAATAGCCTTTCCATGGCGTATTAGCCACTTCTTTTATACTCACATTGTAGCCAATTTCTGTTTTCATAACTACCGGCAAATGGTCGGACATATAATACAATGCTTCTAACACATTGCAAGGAACGGAAGTGTTGGTTGGAGCATCCAAAATGGATTTATTGTAATGATTACCATCGTTTCCTAAGGCATAATAAGAATTGGGTATATACTTAAAATAATTGTGTCCACTTCTTACATCATCACTTACAAAAATCCAATCAAATCTATCGTCCATTCCTCCGTTAGAACCTCCATCTGGTAAAGTTGCTGTTCTCGGACTTTGTGTATGTACATTGGCAAAAAAAGAATTGGCATG
>DATGOR010000310.1:0-12693 GCA_035305805.1 Vicingaceae bacterium
TTTCTTCCATCGCTAATACGTAAGAAATAGTATCCATTCCGCCACCACCGTATTTGGGATCCACCATCATTCCTAAAAAGCCTAATTCGCCTAACTGCTTTACTTGTTCAGCAGGAAACTCTTGCTTTTCGTCTCTTTCTATTACTCCCGGTTTTAGTACATTTTGGGCAAAATCTCTGGCAGCGTCTCTAACTGCAATGTGTTCTTCTGTTAATTGAAAATCCATATCCGTGTGTTAAATGTTAATATTAAAATCTTTTCTTTGAATGGTTGTGCTTATTTATGTCTGAAAATTCGCATAAATTTGAAGCGTTACAAAACTAATAGATTTATTCAAAAAGTTGCGTTTTTATGAAAGAAAAATACCATATCATTGGTTTAATGTCAGGTACTTCGTTGGATGGGTTAGACATGGTGGCGGCTACTTTTTCTTATACTACTGAAAATCAATGGGAATTTCACATTGATGCAGCGGCAACTTATGCTTACTCATCGGCAATGCTAGAGCGACTAAAAACTGCCACAGCACTTTCCGGGTTAGAATTAATGCTGCTAGATAATGATTTAGGGGTGTTTTTTTCTGAAAAAATCGCTCATTTCATTCGTAAGAATAATTTACACCAACATAGCATAGACGCCATTGCTTCACACGGACATACCATTTTTCATCAACCCGAAAAAAACCTTACCCTACAAATAGGAAATGGAGCAATAATAGCAGCACATACCGCCTTGCCTACTATTTATAATTTTAGAGTGTCGGATGTTGCTCATGGCGGACAAGGAGCTCCCTTGGTTCCAATAGGAGATGTGTCCTTGTTTGCAGATGTTGATGTGTGCGTCAACTTAGGTGGAATTGCTAATTTAACTTACGTAGCTAATAACAAAGCCATTGCCTTTGATGTTTCGCCTTGCAACATGGTATTAAACAAATTGGCAAATAAAGTCGGAAAACCGTATGACGATTCGGGGCATTTAGCCCAAACAGGGGAAGTAAACAAAACATTATTAAAAAGGCTAAACCAATTGAATTATTACCAACAAGCTCCTCCCAAATCATTGGGGATAGAGTGGGTAACAGCTAACATTTTTCCGGTGTTAGAAAGTTTTGACCAGCTGCCAATAGCCGATTTGTTAAGCACATTTTCTGCTCACATCGCTCAACAATTAACGGCAGTTTTTCCTAAAGAAAGCAAATCGGTATTAGTTACCGGTGGAGGAGTATGGAATAAAGACCTTATCAGTAGGATAGCCGAGGAAAGCAACAAAAAAATAATAGTGCCTCACCAAACCATTGTAGATTATAAAGAAGCATTGATTTTTGCTTTTTTAGGCGTAAAAAGATTAAGAAATGAAGTGAATTGTTTGTCGTCAGTTACCGGAGCAAAAAAAGACAACGTAGGTGGAATTATTGCCTTGCCCTAGAAGAAAAAAGCAGAGAGAATTACTCCATGATTTTGAGAAAGAAAAACGCAATTACACAAGAATCAGAACAACTAAGGGATTATTTAGTTCGGGAGTTTGTAAAAACTTGGTTTTAAGTTAGATGAATATCTTATGGAAATGGAAAAATATAAATAACTACATACAATATTATAACAGTTATTTACATTAAATAAAGCACCAAAAACCAATTCAAGTTCTCTTATTAAATTTTTTATCAGTTTCATAATGAATTACTCACCTTAAAACTACAATATGTAGTTACAAAAACTATAAAATTTAGCTAATTTTGTAGGTATGCAAATCATCCCATTACATAGCTCCTTAGAACTACAACTTTTTAAAGCAGACACCAATACCGCATTGGCTTTGCCTTACATAGAACAAGGCATCAATGCAGGTTTTCCCTCTCCTGCTGATGATTTTTTAGATATTTCCATTGACCTCAATAAAGAGCTTATCCAAAATAAAGATGCTACCTACTTTGCAAGGGTTAACGGTAATTCTATGATAGATGCCGGAATTAATGATGGCGATTTATTGATTATTGATAAAAGCATCAAGCCAAGCAACGGCAAAGCTGCTGTTTGTTTTATTGATGGAGAGTTTACCATAAAATGGCTTAACATTACCAAAGATGTTATTTGGCTTACCCCTGCCAATAAAAATTTTAAACCCATTAAGGTTACTAAAGACAATGATTTTCTAGTTTTCGGCATCATTACCTATATCATTAAAAAACCGCTGTCATGTTCGCTTTAGTAGATTGTAATAACTTTTACGCTTCTTGCGAAAGAGCATTTAATCCTGCATTGGAGGGAAAACCCATTGTGGTATTATCGAATAATGACGGTTGTGTAATTGCACGAAGCAATGAAGCAAAATCGGTGGGTATTCCTATGGGAGCTGCTGCTTTTAAGTTCAAAGAATTATTTATTCAGCATAAAATTAGTGTGTTTTCCTCCAACTATGCCCTCTATGGCGATATGAGTAACAGGGTAATGAATATATTAGCTACTTTTTGTCCGGATTTGGAAATATATAGCATAGATGAAGCTTTTCTTCAATTTAACGGTTTTGAATTGTTTGATTATAAAGATTATGGTGTTACTATATCTCAAACAGTAAAACAATGGACAAGCATTCCAATAAGCATTGGTTTTGCTCCAACCAAAGGACTATCTAAAATAGCCAATAAAATAGCTAAGAAGTTTCCTAAAAAAACCAATAATGTATATGTGATAGATAGTGAAGAAAAGCGAATAAAAGCCCTAAAGTGGACTAAAATAGAAGATGTTTGGGGAATTGGTCGTCAACACGCTAAACGCTTACAAAATGAGCATGTAAAAACTGCTTATGATTTTACACAATTACCCGATGATTGGGTGAGAAAACATTTATCCGTAGTAGGTTTGCGACTAAAAAGAGAGTTAGAAGGAATTCCTACCTTGGTATTGGATGAAGTAAAGAAAAAAAAGGCAATAGCCACTACCCGAAGCTTTGATAAAAACTACACGCAATTAGCCCAACTAAAAGAGCGAGTTTCCACCTTTGCCGTATCTTGTAGCGAAAAACTAAGAAAACAGCAATCTTGTTGTAATTTGGTAATGGTATTTGTTCATACCAACGGACACCGAAAGGATTTACCTCAATACAGTAGAAACATTGTTATTAAAACTAATTTTCCTACTAACTCAAGTATTGAAATTGTAAAGTTAGCCACCAAAGGCTTAGAGGCTATTTTTAAAGCAGGTTATTCCTATAAAAAAGCAGGAGTTATTGTAATGGGAATTACTCCTGATAACTCTACGCAATTAAACCTATTTGTAAAAGAACATCCTAAACACAAGCAACTAATGCGTGTGATGGATAAATTAAATAACAACATCGGACAGAAAAAGCTTAAATTTGCTTGTCAGGATATGGGGCGAACTTGGAAAATGAACCAGGAAAAATTATCGCCACGATATACCACAAGGTTAGATGAAGTAATAACAATAAACGTGTAATGTGTTTTCATAGTAAACAAAGCAAAAAAGCAATAGAAGTAGAAAATAGATTCAATGCAAAAATTGAAAAGCTAGATTTATTTGCTACTTCTGAGCATATCAACGCTTTTGCCTATCCTCAGACACCTATAATTACAGATGAAAAACAGGGTATTATTCAGCATTACAAATGGGGTTTAATACCAAGTTGGAGTAAGGACACAAAAATTAGTCAATACACCATTAACGCACGAATAGAAACCATAAAAGAAAAACCTGCCTTCAGGAACAATTACAATAAAAGATGTTTGGTAATAGCCAATGGTTTTTATGAGTGGAAATGGTTAGATAAATCAGGTAAGAAGAAGAACAAGTATTTAATCTCCTTACCAAACGAAGAACTATATGCCTATGGTGGCATTTATTCAGAGTGGGTAGATAAAAGCACCGGAGAAATAGTAAATACTTATTCCATTGTAACAACAGAAGCCAATGCGTTAGTAGCAGAAATACACAAAAAAAAGAGAATGCCAGTAATCTTAAAGCCCGAAGATGAAAGCAAATGGCTACAAGGAAAAGAGATTAGCGAATTTGCTTTACCCTATTCCGTTGAGTTAATCGCAACCAATTTAGATGAAGAATTGACATTGTTTTGAGTAAAAAACATAAAATATCTTATCATGTTTAAACTCAATTTTGATTCTATTTTTAGAATAAATAATAGTTAAAAACGACAAACACAATACAAATATCGTACAATTACAAAAACAAAAAAACCAACAAATTGATTGTCAAAATGTTGGTTTTTGAGCAGCAGAGAGGAAGGGATTCGAACCCCCGATACGTTACCGTATACACGCTTTCCAAGCGTGCGCCTTAAGCCACTCGGCCACCTCTCTGTTTAGAAGTGGGCAAAAATAACTTTTTTTGTTGATATTCCCAACCCATGTTAAATAATCTAAAAAAAAATGATGCTGCAAAAAAATCATTAACTTTGAACATTGATTTAAACAAATGACAACAGAATTAAAAATAGAAGGGTTAAGTTGCAGCCATTGTGTTAACGCTGTTACTACTATCTTAAAAGAGTTGGATGGTGTAACCAATGCTGAAGTAAACTTGCCCGATACAGCCAAAGTAGATTTTGATGAAAACCGCATTAGTTTAGAAGAAATTAAAACAGCTGTTAACGAATCAGAAATTTATAAAGCTTCCTAATCCTAATTATAAAAACCATGAAAACTACTCCATATTTAGCCGTATTTGCTTTTGCTGCACTAAGTTTTACCGTGGCTTGCAGCTCTGATACCAATCAAGAACCAAAACAAGAAAAAGTAGAAATTAATGCTGAAAAAGTAGTAGCAGTTGACTACAAAATTGAAGGCATGACCTGCAAAATGGGCTGTGCTAAAACTATCGAAAAAACTATTGCCGGTCTAAATGGAGTGGTGGCAAGTTCAGTAGATTTTGATGCTGAAAAAGGACATTTTGAATTTGATGCTTCCATTATTTCTGAGGACGAAATTATTACTGCCATTGAAGAGGTAGCCGATCAATACAAAGTAAAAGATTGGAGTGAAGAAAACGCTACACCAATTGAAAACAATGAATCTTCTTCTGAAGCGAGTAAAGATGATGATAAATCAGTGAAAGTAAAAATGCCATCATTTAAAATACCTAACCTTTTTGAATTACTGGTTAATCAACTATAATCCATAAAATAATAGAATTTTTTAAAGACAGTTTTTTACTGTCTTTTTTTATTTAGAAGTTGTTTAAAACAAAGGAAGGTTAGTCTTTGTTTTTGGTTACTACCTTAGAGATAAAGATACTTAACTCATACAACAATAGCAAAGGAACAGTTAGTAATATTTGGCTGGTAACATCGGGAGGAGTGATAACAGCAGAAAGTATTAATGTTACTACAATGGCAATCTTACGATATTTACGCATCACTTCCGGAGTTAAAATACCCATTTTAGATAAAAAATAAACCAACAACGGTAATTCAAACACCAATCCACAAGCTAAGGTCAAAGTGGTAACGGTAGATATAAATGATTGAATGCTAATTTGGTTTTGAACCAATTCACTTACTTGGTAGTTGCCTAAAAACTGTACCGACAAAGGTGAAATAAAATAATAGCCAAATAAAATCCCAATTAAAAATAATAATGAACCCGAAAGTATTAACGAGGTAGCATACCTTCTTTCATTTTTATGTAGTGCCGGACGAATAAATCGCCAAATTTCAAAAAGCAAGTATGGGAACGCCAAAACAATTCCTGCAATGATAGAAGTAATGATGTGGATAGTAAACTGTCCGCTCATGGTTAGATTAATTAAACTAAACTTAATATCACTGAAGCAGAGTAAATCCCCTTTCCCAATTTTTTCAGA
This sequence comes from Vicingaceae bacterium, assembly GCA_035305805.1. GTDB lineage: Bacteria > Bacteroidota > Bacteroidia > Flavobacteriales_E > Vicingaceae > BRH-c54. Next base: position 5,832 of record DATGOR010000310.1, read on the forward strand.
GATATCACAAAACAAACGGTAAGTAAAAAAGTCTGAATTTTTTTGAGCCAAAATAATATGATCGAACACAATATCTTTGTAAACAAAAGCTAAAATCGCAAAGATTAAAATAGCGGAACTAGAACGTACCAAATGCCATCGAAGCACTTCTAGGTGGTCGAGAAAAGACATTTCTTTTTCTTCAGTGTCGCTCATAAATAAATCTTAATTAATAAAAATGCTCGTTTTTGGTAAGTTTAATGTCGTTCACAAAGTTTTTGATTTGTTGTTCGTCTTCTTTTTTGCAAATTAATAAAATACCATCTGCTTCTACTACAATATAATCATTTAAACCTTGTACAACTACGAGCTTTTCTTTAGGAACATTAATGATATTTCCATTAGACTCATAAAGCATTACATTTTTACCTACCACTGCATTTTTTTGTTCGTCAAGAGGCAAGTGTGTGTAAATAGAACCCCAAGTTCCTAAATCTGACCAGCCAATATTGGCACTAATTACAAATACATTTTTAGATTTTTCCATGATACCATAATCGATGGAAATGTTTTTACATTGAGCATAAATAGTGTTAATGGCTTTATCTTCTTGCTCGGTATTTAGTTCATGTTGGTGTTCTTCAAAAAGGTGAGTAATGGAAGGTAAATGTTCTTCAAATGCTTTTTGAATAGATTTTAAGCTCCAAACAAACATTCCTGAATTCCATGCAAAATCGCCACTTTCAATAAATTTTTTGGCGAGTTCTAAATTTGGTTTTTCGGTAAATGTTTTTACTTTTTTTATCTCATTGTCGTTGTCATCAAAAAATTGAATGTAGCCATAGCCTGTATCTGGTCGGGTAGGAGTGATGCCCAAAGTCATCAAACAGTCGTTGTTGGCAGCATGGTTCAATGCTAAGGTAGCCACTCTAACAAATTCGTCTTCTTTAAGAATAAGGTGGTCGGCAGGAGCTACCATAATAGTTGCATCAGGATTTTTAGTAGCAATTTTATAATTGGCGTAAGCAATACAAGGAGCAGTATTTTTTCTGGAAGGTTCGCAAAGCACTTGCTCTTTGGTTACTTCCGGTAATTGTTTCAACACTTGCTTTTCGTAATCATTATTGGTTACAATAAAGATGTTTTCTGTCGGACAAAGTTTTTTTAATCGGTTAAAAGTCTGCTGAATAAGGGTTTCTCCTGTGCCTAAAATATCTAAAAACTGTTTAGGTTTTTCGGTTCTGCTCATTGGCCAAAATCTGCTGCCAATGCCTCCTGCCATTATCACACAATAGTTGTTTTTGTTCATGAATTAAAACTTCGTTAATCAAGCCGCTAAATTAGTAATATTTGTATGAAAAGCAGCCGACTTCTGTGGCTTCTTTTTTCAGTGAATTATTTTTTATTAATACGATTTTTACAACTTCGATAAATAAAAAGCCATCAATTCGATTTATCTGTTACCTTTGCAGCTTTAATTTTTTTAATCATATAAATATGGCGTTAAAATGCGGAATAGTTGGATTGCCGAATGTTGGTAAATCTACTTTGTTTAACTGTTTGTCTAATGCAAAAGCTCAATCAGCAAATTTTCCTTTTTGTACGATAGAGCCAAATGTGGGAGTAATTACTGTGCCTGACGATAGATTGACGGAGCTGGAAAAGTTAGTTAAACCTGAAAAAGTTCAGCCTACCACTATTGAAATTGTTGATATTGCCGGATTGGTAAAAGGAGCCAGTAAAGGGGAAGGATTAGGAAATAAATTTTTGGCAAATATTAGAGAAACGGATGCTATTATACACGTATTAAGATGTTTTGATGATGGCAATGTGGTGCACGTTGACGGGTCGGTTGATCCTGTTTGTGATAAAGAAATAATTGATACGGAATTACAATTAAAAGATTTAGAAACGGTTCAGAAAAAATTGGACGGTGTAAAACGAAAAGTGCAAACAGGAGATAAGTCGGCTGCTAAAGAGTTTGAAGTGCTGCAACGCTATACCGATGCATTAAACCAAGGAAAATCTGCCAGAACAGTAGAAGTAACCAAAGAAGAAGCTGTTTTTGTTAAAGATTTACATTTATTAACCAATAAGCCGGTATTATATGTTTGTAATGTGGACGAAGGTTCTGTTGCAAGTGGTAATGAATATGTGGAAAAAGTAAAAGCTGCCGTAAAAGATGAAAATGCCGAAGTATTAGTTATTGGAGCACAAATAGAAGCAGATATTGCTGAGCTAGAAACATTTGAAGAACGTCAGGAGTTCCTGAACGATTTAGGATTGACTGAGGCCGGAGTAAGCAAGTTGATTAAAATGGCTTATAAACTCTTAAATTTAGAAACCTATTTTACTGCCGGAGTAAAAGAAGTAAGAGCATGGACCATTAAAAAAGGAATGACTGCACCTCAGGCAGCAGGAGTAATTCATACCGATTTTGAAAAAGGCTTTATTCGTGCTGAAGTGATTAAATACAATGATTTTGTAAGCTTGGGTTCAGAAAATGCAGCAAAAGAAGCAGGTAAAATGGCCGTAGAAGGAAAAGAGTATATCGTTCAGGATGGAGATATTATGCACTTTAGGTTTAATGTTTGATGAAAAGTGAAAATTGCCGTAAATACCCGATTAGTAATTCCCGACAAAATGGACGGAATAGGGTGGTTTACTTTGCAGACTTTTAAAATTTTAGCAGAACAAAATCCTAGCATTTCCTTTTACTTTATTTTCGACAGAACTCCCCCTGATTTTTTCAAAGAGTATAAGAATGTTACTCCTATCGTAATTTCACCAAAAACAAGGCACATCTACTTGTTTCCATATTGGTATCAAGTAGCACTAAAGCGGGTGTTAAATAAAATTAATCCTGATGTTTTTGTTGCAACAGATGGTATGTTTCCATTGAATAGTAACATTAAAACCTTAGCCGTTATCCACGATTTAAATTTTGAACATTACCCCAAAATGCTTCCTAAAAATGTGTTGAAGTATTACCAAAAGTATTTTCCTCAATTTGCTAAAAAAGCTACTCGTATAGCCACTGTTTCTGAGTATTCTAAATCAGACATTATAAATACTTACCAAATAAATAGTGAGAAAATAAAGGTGGTTTATAATGGGGCTAGTTCATCCTTCAAACCATTAAATGAAGAAGTAATAAACCAAGTTCGTATTCAATATACAAAAGGAAAACCTTATTTCTTATTTGTTGGCACCATTCATCCTCGAAAAAATATAGTTAACCTTCTAAAAGCTTTTGAGCAATTTAAACATCAATATAATTCAGATTTCAAAATAGTGATTGCAGGAAAAATGATGTGGAAAGACAAAGAATTAGATGAATTACTTAAAATAGCTACTTATAGTGATGATGTTGTATTTACAGGAAGACTCTCTGATGAGGAGTTAATAAAAGTTACTGCAGCAGCAACAGCACTTACTTACCTTCCTTTTTTTGAAGGTTTTGGTATTCCAATTGTTGAGGCGATGCGTTGTGGTGTACCTGTAATAGCTTCCAATGTTACATCCATGCCCGAAGTAGCCGGAAAAGCTGCTTTGCTGGTTAACCCTACCAATGTGGATGAAATAACTAAAGCCATGCACCAAGTTACTACCAATGAATCATTAAAAAATGAACTGTTAGAAGAAGCAAAAAAACAAGTGCAACAGTTTACTTGGGAAAATACTGCCAAAAGAATGATGCTTGCCATTGAAGAAGTATGTTCTTTTTAATCGAAGTTGTTTAAAATCCATGTATAATAATGAAAATGAATTATTTTTTTTCAATACGAGGCATTTTTGAGAAGCATAGCCGTAGCTATGGTTGGAGAAAATAACGATGTAGTGTGAAAAAAGAAATATTTTTTAATTTATAGAGGGGACTTTAAACAACTTCGTCTAATATATAGATATTCAGCTGATTAAAATGTGTAATATTTTGTAAGGAAATTAATTTTATATTAAAATCCTATTTACATTTGCTATGTCGTTTACTGAACATTTTAAGGTTTTTGAGTTACAGCATATCAGCACAACGACAATAAAAGCTCAATAATTATTACATATATAAACCTTAAAAAAAATGATTCATCCACACACAGAATTAAAATTTATCAGCAATGAAATTGGTTATGGCGTAGTTGCCAGAGAATTTATTCCGAAAGGAACCATCACTTGGGTCTTAGATAAGTTGGACAGGGAGTTCAGTCCGCTTGAAATTCAAAACATGGAACCAATTTATCAAGAAATTCTTGATTTTTATACCTTTAGAAACAACAACGGCAATTATGTGTTGTGTTGGGATAACGGAAGGTACGTTAATCACAGTTTTAATTCTAATTGCCTCACCACAGCGTATGATTTTGAAATTGCTATTAGAGATATCTTACCCGGAGAACAACTGACTGATGATTATGGGTACTTAAATATTCCTTATCCTTTTAGAGGAATAGACGAAGGAACCCGAAGAAAAATTGTTTATCCTGATGATTTAATTAGATACCATAAAGTTTGGGATAAAAAAATTGCTAAAGCATTTCCTAACATTACTAAGGTAAACCAACCCCTCCGAACGCTTATTCCAAATGATAAATGGATGGAGATTGAATCGATAAATAAAGGGGAGAGGGAAATGCTGTCTATTTTACATAATTTTTATCCTAACGGAAATGGTGCTGAAAGCCATTAATTAATGGAAATAAAAAAAAGTGTCGATTTTAATCGACACTTTTTTATAGAAATTTAAACAATAACGACCTTTTATTAAAAAGGTAAATCATCGTTTTCATCTGATGGCATATCATCAATGGTAGGTGCTGCAACAGCTTGTTGTGGAGTGTTTTGTGGGGCAGCATTTTCAGCTGCAGTAATTCTCCATGCATCAATATTATGGTACCATTTACCGTTAAATTCTCTGGAAGAAAGATTAAAACTTACTTCAATTTCTTGTCCAACAGAAAAATTAGACAACATGCCTATTTTATCTTCACCAAATAAACTAAAACACACGTTGGGATTGTATTGATCGCCTGTGTCTATAATAAAACCTTGTTTTTTCCATTCTTTACCGGCTTTACTTGTTCCGGATTCTACTGCTAAAATTTGAGCTAATTTTCCTTTAATACTTAATGACATAAATTATATTTTTAATTTTTATTATATAATGATAAGCTACGAAGTTACCAATAAGATGATGATTTTACGAAGCTTGTTGATAACTCTTATTTTTCAATTGCTTGTGCTTCCGCTATACTGATTTTTTTTCCATTATCAAATGCAATTAGAAAAGCATCGTATCCTTTTGCTTTAACTATTTCTTCTGCATCTTTTGCGGATTGATAAGTGGCGAAATCGTCCATATAATAACGCCAAACATTATCTTTAACTTGCTCAAACTTCAACTCATATTCTGCTCCAAAAAAATGACGATCAATTTTTTGTTTAAATAACCCCATTTGAATGCGGTAAACCAATCCGCTTTCTGTACTAGTGGTTGCAACTAAAGGTAATGAAGCAGCTGCTTCTTTTTCCTCCATAGTTAATGATGCTTGGTAAGCATCTAATACTGCTTGGTTGATAAACATTAAAGCCTCTTTGGGTGAATATTCATCAACATCATCTAAACTTAATGCTGTAAATTTCTTAAGTACCGCAACTGTTTTTTCTTGGTGTTGTCTGGCACTTTTAAGAGCTGATATTACCATTTTCCCATTGATAGAAGTATCATTATAACTTAATAAAGCACTATCGGAAAACATCAAAGCTTTTTCACCTGCTTTTAATGCTTCTTGGTAATTGTTCATTAAATCTTCGGGAGGAAACTCTCCCGTAAAATTTTGTTCAATAAAAAAAGCAGCATTCTTGCTTTCTGTTGCCGAAGCCAAGGCAATTTTTTTCACTTCATCTGTTTGTCCAACTACTGTGGATGCTGCCATTGTAAGTAATGCAGCGATATACATTTTTAACATCATGGCGTCAAAAATAATATTTTAAATTTTTTTTATGGAAATTTTTTTTCAACAGCATCCAAAGGGCAAACATTATTTATAAACAACCAAAAATATATTGTTATGCAAAATCTAAAAATTAAATCCGTTAAAAGTTTGTTGATAGCTACAATAGCTTTCGCAGCTTTAGGTTCATTTATTTCTATTTCGTTAACCAACGAATATAAAATGAACGATTTTTTAAAATCATTAAAAACAAAACTTTCTAATTTTAATAGCGAATATCCGGAAGACAGGGTATATGTGCAATTGGATAAACCCATGTACAAACCCGGAGAAACTATATGGTTAAGTGCTTTTATTAGAAACGCTGCTGATATGAAAGCTTCTGATAAAAGTGATATTTTGCATGTAGAATTAATTGACCCCAAAGGAAACGTAGCTCAAAAACACCAATTAATAGCTCATAAAGGTAAAACTAATGCAGATTTTTTATTGGATGAAAACGTGATGGGTGGAATTTATAAAGTGAAAGCTTATACCAATTGGCAAAAAAATACCAATGATTATTTCGAGAAAGAAATTCAAGTACAAAAAGTAGTGCTTCCTCGTTTAAAAATGAAAATGGAGTTTTTGAAAAAAGCTTACGGTCCGGGAGATGAAGTGGTAAGCAAAATAGATTTACAAACACTAGAAAATCAACCACTTTCTAATTACAATATTAAATACATAGCACAATTAAACGGACAAAAGTTAATTGAAAAAAAGATGAATACCGATGAATCGGGACTGGCTTATATGCGTTTTGAATTACCTGAAAACCTTACTACCAATGATGGTTTGTTAAATGTGATGATAGATTATGAAGGAAAAACAGAAAGCATTTCTCGTTCTGTTCCCATTACGTTGGGAAATATCGATTTAGGTTTTTATCCTGAAGG
>DATGOR010000311.1:0-7726 GCA_035305805.1 Vicingaceae bacterium
AAAAATTCATACCAATCCTCCGGGAGAGGTAATTTGCGATGAACTTTCTCACATTTATCAATACGAAGGCGGAGGAATTGGATTTAACTCAGGATTGGCAACCAAACTAATTTCGGGCGATAGAGGAAGATTAACAGCCGATCAAGTTCTAGCTGCCATTAATCCGGACGATGTGCATAAACCCGAATCGCAATTGGTAAGTTTGGAAAATACTATGAATAGAGGTGGAGGAAGTATTTATTCTTTAACCGATATAAACGAAATTGCTGCGTTGTGCAAAGCAAAAGGATTGAAATTTCATTTGGATGGAGCTAGAATTTTTAATGCCATTGTAGAAAGTGATTATACTGCCAAAGATATTGGTAATGCCTTTGATACGGTTTCAATTTGTTTGTCGAAAGGATTGGGAGCTCCTGTGGGTTCATTGTTGGTCGGCAGCAGAAAAGATATTAAAAAAGCCCGACAAATAAGAAAAATTTTAGGTGGAGGAATGCGTCAGGCAGGTTTTATTGCAGCAGCAGGAATTTATGCCTTAGAAAATAACATAGAGCGATTAAAAGAAGACCATAAAAGAGCAAAATTGTTGGGTGAAGCTTTGCAAAATTTATCCTTTGTTGATAGTTTAATGCCTATAGATACCAATATTGTGGTGGCTAATATCAATGCTAACTACGTTCATTCAGATATCATCGAAAAGCTCAAACAAAAAGATATTTTAACTATCGCTTTTGGTCCACAACAAATCAGAATGGTAACACATTTAAATTTTACAGACGATATGTTGGAAAAAACCATCCACATTCTAAAAAATCTTTAATTTCTAATCTCTAATCTCCAATTAATACATGATTCAAATCCAAGACACCATTGTTTCCGAAGAAATTTTAGAAAGAAAATTTGTGTGTAACCTTAACGCATGCAAAGGAGCTTGTTGTGTGCAAGGAGATGCCGGAGCACCATTAGAATATGAAGAATTAGAAGAGTTAGAAAATGTTTTTGAAGTAGTAAAGCCATATTTGTCAGAAAAATCTATAGCTGCTTTAGAAGAAGATTTATATACCGTTGATGCGGATGGAGATTATGTTACTCAATTGGTGGGCGGTAAAGAATGTGCTTTTGTCTTTTTTGATGAACAAAACATAACCAAATGCTCAATTGAGCAAGCTTACCTAGATGGAAAAACAGCATTTAAAAAACCTATTTCTTGTCATTTATTTCCGGTAAGGTTATCCAAAATTGCCAATTTTACTGCAGTAAATTATGCCTATTGGGATATTTGCGATGATGCTTGTAAATTAGGAGAAGAATTGGGCGTAAAAACCTACCAATTTTTAAAAGAGCCGCTTATCAGAAGGTTTGGAGAGGAATGGTTTAAAGAACTCACCTTGGTGGATGAAGCCTTGGAGAAGGATAGGGAATAACTGTCTCCAACTCAAATAAAAATTAAAAATAAAACACAAATTATCACACATTGCACAAATTGTGTTTAACCAGTATGAAGTTGTTTAAAGTCCACTTTATAATTAACAATTTACATTGATTATTGCAATGAGCTAACACTCATCGCTAAAAAAATTACGCTCCTTCGGAGCTTTAGCTCCGAAAGAGCGTAATGTAAACAGAATAGAGTGCAGCTCTATTTTTAAAAAGAGCATAAGATTAATTCATTTTCATGGTTATATTTGGACTTTAAACTTTATACAACTTCTATATAAAAATTGACACAAAAAACATCTTTGATGCTTTTAATTGGTGATAATTAGTGAAATTCAAACTTAATTTGTGTCAAAAATAGTTAATATGGAGTTGGGGATTATCCAAGCACTCTTTAATAATCGATATATGTAATTCAACGTCTAAAATGAGGAAGTCTTATTTTTCTCAAACAATCCTTAATTTTGTAGATTGCTTATGCTAAAGATTGATTACATAGTTATATTCGTATTGTTTTTTGGTTTTTTCAACAATAGTCAAGCTCAATATGCCGATTGTTCTAAAATGCTGCACCTTACAGATACTTTTTACGAAGCCAAAAACATTTCGGGGTATGGAGAAACTCTGGAGTTTGAAAGCAATGATTTATACGACTCGTTAAATTTTGAAATTGAAAAAAACACCATTTGGTATTTGTTAACCATGCCAAATGATGGAACATTTTCTTTTGATATTGTTAGTTTGGACGATGGAAACGATTGGGATTTTTTGCTTTACGAAAACAAACATCCATTTTGCAAACGATTGGAAGCTAAAAAAATTAACCCACTAAGAAGTAATTTGTCGAGGAGTGCCAATACAGGAATTTCAGAGGATGGAACAAAACCCTTTGTACCTGCCGGAATTAACGATAATTACAGTCAATCGCTCTTAGTAAAAAAAGATGAACAATATGTGTTGGTGGTAAACAACTCTAAAAGAGCAGGAGGTAATCATAGTCTTACGTGGAGAGTAAAAAGTGAGGTGCCAAAGCATAAACCCAATATCAATAAAGAGGTAGAAGAAAATCAAGTAAAGATTTTTATTGAACTTAAAGATAAAAGCACCAATGCACCTATTGCAGGTAATATTTCCATAGAAGGATTACGAAAGGATATCGCTCAAAAAAACAACATCATGACTTATGAAATTGAAGTGCCACAGCGTAAATATAACCTTACTATTAATGCTAATGCTAAAGGCTATTTAATTAACTCTGTTCATGAAACAATTACTTCCAATAGAAAGACATTTCAACAAACTTTATTATTGGAAAAAATTCAAAAAGGAAAGAAAATCAATCTCAAAAACATTCAATTTTACGGAAATGAAGCTAAGTTTTTACCTCAAGCAAGCGGAGATTTAAAAAGCTTACTCGAATTCATGCAGCTTAATCCGAGCTTGCAAATTGAAGTGGAAGGACATGTAAACGGACCTAATCAAAGAAACTCCAAAGAATACCAACAACTTTCTGAAGATAGAGCTAAAGCAGTTAAAAATTATTTGATAGAAAACGGAATTGATGCTACTCGAATAGCTTCCGTAGGTTACGGAAATACACAAATGTTGTTTCCTCAACCAAAATCACAAACAGAAATGAGTGCCAATAGAAGAGTAGAAATTAAAATTATTGATAATTAATTCAATTTTATGAGTATTATTTTAGGTATAGAAACATCAACAAAAGTTTGTTCCATAGCAATTTCAAAAAATAATCAATTGTTGGCAATGGAGGAAGTGGGGGGAGCATATACCCATGCCGAAAATGTAAATCCTTTTATTGAAAAAGTGGTGAAAAAAGCCGGTATAAATTTTAGTGATATTGATGCTATTGCGGTAAGCAAAGGTCCCGGTTCTTACACGGGATTAAGAATTGGAGTTTCTTCTGCAAAAGGTTTGTGCTATGCGTTAAATAAACCATTGATAGCAATAGACACCTTGCAAGCGATGGCATTGCGTATGGCAAAACAAAGCACCAATAAAAACTTGCTTTTTTGCCCCATGATAGATGCTCGAAGAATGGAGGTTTATACCGCTATTTATGATGCTAATAATGAGCTAATAGAGCCTATTTCAGCTAAAATAATAGATGAAAACTCGTTTGCTGAGGTGTTGACCAGCCATAAAGTAATGTTTTTTGGTGATGGAGCATCAAAATGTAAAGCTGTTTTGGAAGGAAATTCCAACGCATTATTTGATGATGATACTTTGCCATCTGCCATAGAAATTAATGAATTGGCAAGTAAAAAACTTAACAACAATGAGTTGGAAGATGTGGCTTATTTTGAGCCTTTTTACTTAAAAGATTTTATTGCAACCACTCCCAAAAAAATAATTTGAAAACACTTGCCAGCCAAACAATAAGTGCTTAAAATTGTAAGCCGATAAAAAATCAATAATGATTCAAGAGAAATTAGACCAAGCCATTCGGGAAGTTCCCGATTTTCCTAAGCCCGGAATAAAATTTAAGGATATTACTCCTATATTTCTTGACCAACAACTTTGCTCTGAAATTGTGGATGAACTGGCAAAACAAACACAGGCTATGAACTTAAATGCTATTGTTGGTATTGAAAGTAGAGGTTTTTTCTTCGGAATTTTATTGGCAAATAAGTTAAATATTCCATTTATTCCTATCCGAAAAAAAGGCAAATTACCTTATAAAACTGTTTCTTATGAATATGAATTAGAATATGGAACAGCAGCAATGGAAATGCATTGTGATGTGGTAAAAGAAAATTGGAATGTATTAATTCATGACGATTTATTGGCAACAGGAGGTACAGCCGCAGCGGCAGCAGAGCTAATTCAGATGCAAAATGCCCATGTTTCAGGGTTCTCCTTTGTAGTTGAATTAGCGTTTTTAAAAGGAAGTGAAAAGTTAAAAAAATATACAAACAACATTATCAACCTCATTTCTTTTTAGAAAAAGTTGATAGTTAATTTATAATACTATGAATTTTGAATACACTGAAAATCAGCGAATGATAGCTGAAATGATTAGAGATTTTGCCGAAAAAGAAATTCGTCCAAAAATGATGGAATGGGACGAAACACAAGAATTTCCTGTGCCGGTATTTAAAAAATTAGGTGAGCTAGGATTAATGGGAGCTGTAGTTCCTCAAGAATATGGTGGATCGGGAATGAGCTACAACGAATATGTGGTAGTAGTTTCAGAAGTAGCAAAAGTTTGTGGCTCTATCGGGCTTTCAGTAGCTGCTCACAATTCACTTTGCACCAACCATATTAATATTTTTGCCAACGAAGAACAAAAGAAAAGATGGTTGCCAAAATTAGCTACAGCAGAATGGATTGGAGCTTGGGGTTTAACGGAGCATAATACCGGTTCTGATGCAGGCGGGATGAATACCACTGCTAAACAAGATGGCGATTATTGGGTGTTGAACGGAGCAAAAAACTTTATTACACATGCTATTTCCGGAGATATTGCTGTGGTAATTGCCAGAACAGGAGAAAAAGGAGATTCCAGAGGAATGACTGCTTTTGTTATTGAAAAAGGTACTCCGGGATTTTCTTCAGGGAAAAAAGAAAATAAATTAGGGATGAGAGCTTCAGAAACAGCAGAATTGATTTTTTCTGATTGTAAAGTACACAAAGACAATGTGCTTGGAAATGTTGGAGAAGGGTTTATCCAAGCAATGAAAATATTAGACGGAGGAAGAATTTCTATTGCAGCATTGGGCTTAGGTATTGCCAAAGGTGCTTACGAAGCTGCTTTAAAATATTCTAAAGAAAGAGAGCAGTTTAATCAGCCAATTGCTAACTTTCAGGCAATTGCATTCAAATTAGCTGATATGGCAACAGAAATTGAAGCTGCCGAATTGTTGATATATGAAGCAGCTGATTTAAAAGACAAAGGATTACCCGTTACTAAAGTTTCAGCGATGGCAAAATACTACTCTTCTGAAATAGCCGTAAAAGTATCTACCGAAGCGGTTCAGATTTTTGGTGGTTATGGTTATACCAAAGATTTTCCCGCAGAGAAATTTTACAGAGACTCTAAGTTATGTACCATTGGTGAAGGAACATCTGAAATTCAGAAATTAGTAATATCAAGAGAAATATTAAAATAAAAAACTTGCAGATTATAATTTTATCTTTAAATTTGCAGCCCTTTTAATAATTTTAAAAACACAATACGAATGATAATTATACCGGTAAAAGATGGTGAAAACATCGAGAGAGCTTTAAAGAAGTACAAAAAGAAGTACGAAAGAACAGGAACTATCAAAGAATTGAGAGATAGAAAACAGTATGATAAGCCTTCTGTTGTTAATAGAGCACAGAAAATTAAAGCCATCTACGTAGAGAAATTAAAGAAAGCGGAAGAGTAATTTGCTCTTTAATCTTTTTAAAAATAATGATAGCCTTTGTTTGAAAAAACTTAGGCTTTTTTTATATTAGCACATGCCTTCAAAACTGGTAAATAAATTACTCGATTTTAAGATCGTCAGAAAAGTAATTCGATGGTCAAAAAAAATTGTATTGCCCGGTTTTGATGGGATTCCTCTTTTTGAAGTACTTACCTTTTTGATAAAAGGATTGCAAGAAAGTTCATTAACAACAAGAGCAGCAGCATTGGCTTTTCGATTTTTCTTAGCGCTTTTTCCGGCATTAATTTTCTTACTGTCTTTATTACCGTACATTCCTATAGATGATTTTTACAATAATTTGTTGGTATTAATGGAAGGATTGCTTCCGGACGATGCTTACGAGATGGCAAAATCTACCATAGATGATTTGGTGCATAAGCGGCATGATACATTGCTTTCTTTGGGATTTATATTGGCCATTTATTTTGCAAGCGATGGTGTTAATTCTATGATAGAGGAGTTTAACCATTCTTATCATTCATTGCAGAAGAGTATAGGGTTTATAAAACAACGTCTAACTTCATTATTGATTTTAGGTATTCTTACTTTACTGATGGTCTTAGCAATACTTCTAATGGTATTTTATAAAGTTATTATCAATTACTTAATAACCAACGAATGGTTGTCGCCCGACATTTCATTAGGCACATTGGGATTGATTAAAATGCTAACATTACTTATTTTGTTTTTTACCGGAATTTCTTCTGTATATTACTTTGGAAATTTAAAAGGAGGAAAATTCAGGTTTATGTCAGCAGGTTCTACATTGGCTACCGGTTTAGCTATTTTAATATCGGCCGGTTTTGGGTATTATGTTAATAATTTTGCATCTTACAATAAAATATATGGTTCTATCGGTACGCTAATTGTAGTTTTATTGTGGTTATATTTTAATTCGTTAGTTTTGTTAATTGGTTATGAGCTTAATGTGAGTATTGCTCATGCAAAAAATGATAAGAAAATAGCTAGCGAAGAAGAAATTAATTTAGAAATTAGAGACAAAAATAAACCCGAAGACAATGATGCTTCGGTATAACTAATAAAGCTAAAAACTAAAACCAAATAGTATGAAAAAAATAGGAATTATATTAGTACTTATAACAGCAGTATTAAGCACATCAAGCATTAAGGCACAAAAAACAATAGGAGATGTTACCATGCCTAAAAAAGTAAAAGTTGGTGAAACAGAGCTAGAATTAAATGGAGCAGGAGCCAGGGTTAAATTATTTATGGACATGTATGTGGCCGGACTTTATTTAAAAACGCCTTCCAAAGATGCTCAAAAAATTATTGATGCCAACGAACATATTGCTATTAAATTACAAATTGTTTCGTCATTAATTACCAGTGATAAAATGATAAGTGCTGTAAATGAAGGTTTCAAAAACTCTACCAATGGCAATACCGCACCCATCCAAAAAGAAATAGATCAGTTTATAGCTGCCTTTAAAGAGGAAATCAAAAAAGGCGACATTTACGATATATTTTATGTTCCAAATAAAGCTACTTTGGTGGTAAAAAACGGTAAATTGATGGCTAAAATTGAGGGGCTTGATTTTAAAAAAGCATTGTTTGGAATATGGCTTTGTGATAAACCTGCCGATAAAAATTTAAAAGACGATTTATTAGGTCAATAATTTAAAAGCTCCAGTTCGGAGCTTTTTTTATCGTTTGCGTATTTACTAAAAGACGAGATTAGTTTCTTTTTTTTATTTTTTCAGGTAACATTAATACAGGAAAAAAATCTGTTACATATATTTTTCTGATAGATGGTTCAATGTAATAAATTATTTTGATTTGAAAATTTCTAGTCTCCTTGTGAAGTAAATATCTAAATTGTTGAGGATATTTTTTCAATA
>DATGOR010000312.1:0-2663 GCA_035305805.1 Vicingaceae bacterium
TGAAAAATCGGAAGGCCTGTTGCTCTTGACAACCGATGGCAAAACGAGCGATTTTATAAATAGCCAAAAAGTAGATAAGGAATATTATGCTTTGGTAAATGGTGCTATTTCACAGGAAGCTATCGAGCGGCTTTCAAACGGTGTGGAAATTGGCTTTAATGGTAAAAAATACCAAACCAAGGCCTGTAAAGTCTTTAAGTTGGATGTTATACCCAATTTACCAGAGCGTTCCAAGAAAATACGGGATGCACGGCACGGACCAACGTCGTGGATTTCCATTACCTTAAACGAAGGGAAGTTTAGGCAGGTTCGAAAAATGACCTCTGCTGTTGGTTTTCCGACCTTGAGATTGGTTCGGGTTAGGGTTGGAAATATTCACCTAAATGAAATGGAAGTAGGGGACGTAATTCCCATTACTACATTTTTTTAATCAATTTATGGCAAAAAGTATTTGGTTTCAATTTTTATTGTAATAGCTCCTGCTTTTTAAGTAGAAATAGGCATACGCCAATATAGGATATCCACATAGTACATAGGGCAAGTACGTTTCGTTAATTTGATAGGTGATGATACTGAAAACTATGGTGGAAATCCCTAAAATTAAATGGAATTTCCTGAAAAATGGGATAAAGCCTTTAAGGTTGAATAGTTTTTGTTTTTCCTTAGGCATGGTGTTGTATCCCGAAAGGAGTTGCGGGGCATTGTTTTCGGTGAGTATATAGCCAATAGCCATAAACAACAAACCTATTGATGTGATAATGAGGTACACCATGTTAATTTTCGAGTTCTTCTAGCTCTTTATAGTTTTTGTTCAAGCGCTTAAGCAGCAAACCGTAAATAAGTTTGTAAAACAACCAAATAACTACCACAAAAATAACGGCAAAACCAAACAGGACCAAATACATGACGGTCATTTCGGTAGCCCCAAAATTAGCAATGTTTTTAACGGTTTCGGGGTCGTTGTGCAGTGCATAATAAAAGCCAAAAAGCAAGGAAATGCCACCAACTATTAAGTTGTACAGTACGTAATATTTAATTACCCTGCGGGTTTTTATAATGTTCCCCATTAATTTTTTGGCGCTATCGGTTACCGAAATGGCTTTGTACGATTTAAATAATAAATAAATGAACAGTATGGTAACGCCAAAGCTAAAGATGGTCATGATTGTTAAAAGATGTTCGCTGTCGTAAATAATATTTAGCCTTTCTTGGTAACTGTCTGAGCAAACATAAGGGATGGCGCTTACTAAAATCCAAAAAACAAGTTCGGCTATGCTTATATAAAATAAGGTTTTGGCAATAGACGACGATTTTTTGTGCAGCATCGGATAAATGTCTTTAGCCGATAGTTTTTTGTAGTTGGAATTATCTTTGTTCCAATCCTTTTTTAGTATATCCAATCCATCCATATGCTTAGGGATTTAGTATGGTTTTAAGTTTTGTTTTTATTCGGTTCATCTTCACACGGGCATTTACTTCGCTTATTCCCATAGTTTCACTAATTTCTCTATAGTCTTTGTCTTCTAAATATAAAAACACCAATGCCTTTTCAATATCGTTAAGCTGGTGTATGGCTTTGTAAAGTATTTTAAGTTGTTGTTCTTCGGTGTCATCATATTCTTCAGCCTTTATTTTGAATTCCACACCTTCAAAATCTTGTGTGCTAACGCGTCGTTTCGATTTCCTGTAAAGTGTAATCGCAGTGTTTAACCCTACACGGTACATCCAGGTGCTGAACTTGGAGTCGCCCCTAAACTTAGGATAGGCTTTCCATAACTGAATGGTGATTTCCTGAAATAAATCGTTATGGGCATCGTAGTTATCCGTATAAAGGCGACACACCTTGTGGATAATGTTTTGATGCTTTTCTAGCAATTCAACAAAGTTATTTTCCAGTTCTTTTGTCAATGTGTTGGTTTGGTTGTATTGGTAAGTAGCCGAAACAGATTGAATGTTACAAATAGGGTTGCTTTTTTAGGTTTTTACACATTGCAATTTCGCTTGTTTGGGCTGAAAAAAAGTGGTTTTGGTAGTGTGTGTTCTATGAAAACGTTTTTGATTTTGTCTTTTTGTGATTTTTTTTGATAAATAATTTTAAGTGTGAATTAAAACTTTAGATAAACCCATTAACTATTTGGTAATTAAATAATTTAAATACAACTATAAATTATGTCTATAATGTATTTTAAGGTGTTTTTTTATTAAAAAAGGCACTTAGTTGTAGGCTAATATATAAAAAAATAATGTATTGAAAACCGAAACAAAAAAGTGTTATTTCAGTAAAAAATTGAACCTCTATTTCCAAGGAATTAGTAATTGTTTTTTTGTTATAAAAAGTGGTTGCTGTTTCAATGCGTCACCCTTATTTTTCAATTTGTTTGTCATGTGAAATTTTAAACCTCATATGACTGATAAAAATAAAAAAGCCGTGCTTAAAATTTTTAATAAACACGGCTTCCTTTTATTGTTAATTGGCAGAGCTGTTATTTTTTTTGGCCGCTTTTTATATTCAATGTAGAGATATAAATGCCTACACCCAATGCCAACCCAATAAAGGTTAAAGAGAACCATTCTGGTAATTCAATGTACTCTGCGGTAATAAGTTTTAGGGCAACAAATAAAAGAATGGCAAAAACACTGTATTTAAGATAGGCGAACTTTTC
>DATGOR010000313.1:0-3242 GCA_035305805.1 Vicingaceae bacterium
AGAATTTTTTTTGTTTCAGATTTGTATTCAGCTGTTGCTCCGTTTCTTTTCGCATACCAAACAGAGAATGCAATAAATGCTACAATTCCAAATATTATTAATATTTTCATTTAGTTCGTTTTTCTCAAATTACCGCCAACGGTTTCGGCTATGCGTAGTGCGGGATTCCATGGCACTTCACTGTCCGCCTCACGTAAAGTTTGTTTAATGTAATAACTTTTCATATTGGCACTTTCCCCCGCATTACGGATAGCCATTGTTGGGCATAGTTTTTCTTAAATAAATGTTTCAAAGGCGATGTTTTCGTTAGTTACTCTATTAAAGTTCATTATCGCAATTGCAAAACCTACAGATGTTGGTCTTATCGTTTTGAAATCTTTCTCTTGCCAGTCCGTTAGCAACTGCTCTATTCTAGGATTACATTTTATCAAGAATTCTTTAATTTCTTGGTCGTTAAAAAGGTGTTTATTCTGAAAGTTTAATGCTTTATTACCGATAGCACCTAAATTTAGTTCATCGATTTTCGATTTGAATACTTCGTCATTCAATGGATTGAATTGCAGAACAATAGGGTTTTGTAAGCATCTCATTAGTAGAGGGTTCAACTTATTTTTGTCCTCCTGAAATTCTTGATTAAGTTCTTCTTCTGTGAATCCTTTAGAAAAGAGTGCTTTATATCTTGCTTTAAAAATTTGTACTAAAGGTTTATAGGAACTACCCTCAGAGAGAATGGTGCAGCATCCCGTGAATTGAAGATGTGTGTAAAATGAAAAACTTGTCGGAGTGTTAGGATAAAAGACTAAAATTCTGTTTTCAATGAACTCTTTAAATGAAGGAATATTTACGATTGAATTGTGATTGATATATACAGCAGAAAAAATAAGAGTCATTATATTAATCTGCTCTTTTGTTAATTTAGGTAGGATTGTTAGGGCTTCATCTAGCACAATCTGTTTTAAGCTTCTTTCTTCAGAGTTTATTCTTTCAATCAATATATTCAGTAGCTGTTCTTTTAATTCTGAATCTCCACTTTTTGCATATTCTTTTTGTGTATTAAACATGGAAGATTGAACAGAAGGTTCTTGAAGTTTACTTTCTAATTCAGGAATCTTTTCGTAGAATTTTGCTATAAATTCATCAGTTAACTCCTCTGCACGTTCCAATGCTTTCTTTGCAGCTTTTTCAGAAAAGTCATAAAAATTAGCTTTAAATACATCTATTGCAATTTGCCGCGCTTCAGATGCGGAAACACCAATATTTACATTGCCACCAATCTGGACGTTCTCTGAATTTTCCCCGGATTCTTGTTTCATCTTTTCAGCCATTATAGTCGCCACCAATTTGGATGTTAGTTGAATTATCTCCTGATTTTTGTTTCATCTTGAGGGATTTCGATTTCCTCTTTTTCTTGAATAAAGCGTATACAATTCCAAGGACGAACACTCCGATTCCGCTAAATATCCATTCCTTATTTTCAATTATCCAGTCCATGATTAATGTAGTTTTTTAATTATGCCCAACACCTAGCTATACGCTATTTTTTCAATTTTATAGCGTTTATTTTTCATATATAGGAGGTGTTTTTCTTGTTTTTGTTAAGAATTACTCTCCAAATATACATTTTTTTATAAATCATACAAAGGGCTATTTATATTTTGCAAGTTGTTGGTATTCCCCCAGCTGCCGCGAGTTTAGCGAAGCGTAACTCGTGGTATTGTTTTTCATATTTTCTTATTTTATTCATTTACTCTTTTTTTTGTTACTGTAAGTGATAAACTTTTGCTTTAGACTTTCAATTTTCTGACTTTTTGCTAGTTTATCAATCATTAAAATTGATGTCAAGCGGATGCACTCAGCTTGTACAGGTGACAAATTATATTTCTCCGCTTGGTCTGTGATAAAGTAACATAGTCTTATTTTTTCTGTAACAATTCTACTATTTTAGTTATCGGGATTGTAGGCAATACCTTTTTTAAAAAGTTTCCGATTTCTTTAATTTTATCGTTATCGGTTTTTCGTAAAATTAATATCACAATAATGATAAATGTTAGAAACATAAAGCTGTAAGTTAATAATGTTGTATTCATCTGTTTTAGTTTTTGTTTATTATAAAGTGTATTTATGTTACACTTTTGAATTTTGTACTTAGTAGTACTAAGCTCTTATTCGTAAATAGCCTCTAAAAAGTAAAAGTGAAGGTTTTAGAACTACTTTTTTTATAACTAACTGTAGTTCAGTTAGAATAATTTCAACAAAAATATTTTATGCAATTCTAATTTTGTGTAAAGTGTGTAATTACAAGAAAAAAAGTCCATTAATTACACACTTTAAAGAAAATACCTTGCAGTTTTTTGTGTGGGCAAAGGGTAAAAAAACTGCCCAACAAGGGGTTTTGCAAGGGGCAAGGTTTACTGCCCCTCGCTGCCGCAAGCGTCCACGCTTGTGGTGTATTTACCATACCAATCTCCAAGCATAAGTATACTAAACCCTTTGCATTACAAAAATCTTTTGCACTCCTAAATACTTTTTTACAGTCCACTACTTACCTTTTTAAGATATAAATGGGAGTACCTTCTTCTACCAAATCGTACAATTCCATTACGTCTGTATTTTTCATGCGGATGCATCCGTGAGAAGCTGGTTGTCCAATATAGCCTTCTTCTGGTGTGCCATGGATATAAATGTATCGGTTATAAGAATCAACATTCCTCCCTTTGTTTAAGCCAATTTCTTCGCCATCTAACCATAAAATACGTGTGGTAACATAATCGCCATCTGCTTTACGTTGGTCGGTAATAATTTCGGCTACTTTTCCATTAAATTCTCTTGCTTCTAAAATTCCTCCCAAAGGAACTTCTTCGCCAATTTTTCTTTTTACAGTATGTAGCCCTGGCGGTGTTTTATTGCTGTTTTGATGACTACCAATTCCTTTTTTTGCTGTGGAAATAGGATATGTTTTAACCGTTTTGCCATTTTCTATTAAATACATTTTTTGATGTTTAACAGAAATATAAAGGTATTTCTCAAAATTTTTATCTGGATATTTTAAAGACAGATACTCTGTTAATATGTCTCCTAACTCTTCTTTGGGTTCTTCTTCAACCACTTCTTCAACCACTTCTTTTGGAGTTTCTACTACTGTATTTTCAACAATTTTAGTTGATTTACAAGCCATCATTAACATAACAAAACTTGCTAAAAAAAAGGATTTATTATGTGTGATATGTGACAAGTAGTTTTTA
>DATGOR010000314.1:0-2309 GCA_035305805.1 Vicingaceae bacterium
ACTCCACTCCATTTTAAAGCTTCATAACCAGCAAAACCAACATAATAAGCCGTAACTCCATGACCGATTTTATCCATTTGGAGCCACTCGTCATTGTCATTAAAAAAATGAAAAGAACTACTCGAAACATCTTTGTACCAAAGTGTATAAAGTCCTGTCATTGCTGCGGTATAGCCAACACTTTCTGCTACAACAACCGTTTTTAATCTTTTAGTATTGATAGTATCTTGCTGAGCAAACAATAGGTTGCTTACTGAAAATACGATTGCTAATATGTAAAGAAGTTGTTTTTTAATGATGATTGATTTTAATTTTAAACCACAGAGACACGAAGACCACAGAGTTTACCTTAAAACTAACTCCTAATGCCTAATCACTCTCATTCCACCTCTTTGAAGGCCGTTCTTCTGTTTTCTGCTCTTCCTTCTTCAGTATTGTTATCGGCAATTGGAGAAGTATCTCCATAACCTTTGGTTAAAAGTCTTTCAGCGTTTATCCCTTTGTTAACCAAATAATCTTTTACTGCTTTCGCTCTGTTATCCGATAAAATCTGATTGTCTTTTTTGTTGCCCACATTATCGGTGTGTCCGCCTAATTCAATCTTTAATGTAGAATTTTCATTTAAAAAGCTTACCAACTTATCTAATTCTACTCTCGATTTTGGTTTTAAGTCGTATTTAGCTGTTTCAAAGAACACATTTTTAAGCACCACTTCTTTACCCGGTTGAATTCTATTTAGAGGAACATCTTTTTTGAAAGGCTCTAGGAGTGTTCCCTCTGTCAGTTTAAAGTTTTCTGAATAGAATAAATAACCTTGCTTAGAAACATTTAAAGCATACTCTTTATTTGGAGGTAAGCAAACCAAGTAACTTCCTGTACTTCCATCCGAAAATGAAGTGATAACAACATTGCCCGTTTCTATATCTATTAGCTCAAATTTGGCAGCTAATTTATCGTTATTGGCTTCATCATAAACAATACCCGATAAATAAGTAACTTCCTCAGCTCTGGCATGTTCCGGCAATTCAAATTGGTATAAATCTAAATCACCAAAACCTCCCTCTCTGTCTGAAGCAAAGTAGGCAGTTTTACCATCGGCACTAACTAACAAACTGTTTTCATCGTTGTGTGTATTAATGGGATATCCCAAGTTTACAGGTGTTGTCCAATCGCCATTTTCATCTTTGGTAGATTTAAAAATGTCTAATCCTCCCATTCCCGGATGTCCGTTAGAAGAAAAATACAACGTTTTTCCATCAGGATGAATAAAAACGGACTCTTCTGTTGCTGCGGTATTAATCACATCACTCAATGGTGTTGGGCTTGTCCAAGTGCCTTCTTCTTGTAATTCTGTCATGTAAATATCTTGTTGACGTTGGTGTCCTCTTCCAAAACCTCTTATAAAATACAAGGTTTTTCCATCGGAAGAAAAAGAAGGTTGCGTTTCCCAATTTCTGGAATTTACCGGTTCGCCTAAATTTCTTGGAAAAACCCAATTATCGTTGGATTTGTAGGAATAAAACAAATCGCAGCTTCCATAGCCTTTTTTTCCTTTTCCGTAACCCTCGTAAGGATCGGCACAAATAGTAAAAATTAAAAAGTTACCGTTTGCCGATAAAGTTGGTGCTCCTTCATTATTATAACTATTTACACCTTTTACGTTAATGCTTGTCTTCCAATTATGACCATCAAAATAACTTACAAAAAAATCTTCATTAAAGCCTGTTGGTGTACTAGGGTCGTTTAATCTTCTGGTGTAAAGCAATGTTTTTCCATCTGCCGAAAGAGCAGGAAAGTACTCAGGAAGTTCTGAATTTACTCCTTCTCCTAAATTTTTAGGTTCAAAAGGGACAGGGTTTTTCAATGCTTCCATAGCAAACTCACAATCTCTCAATCCATCATTGGCTAAGTGTTTCATCATTAATGGTGCATCAGAAAAAGTAAAGTAATTGGTAAAATGTTTTTGGGCTGCTTCATAATTTCCTTTTTTTAGATGCAACGCCCCTAAAGAAGCATGAGCCTCAGGGAATAAATCGAATTTTGCTTCAATTGATTTGGTATAGTAAACAATGGCTTGGTCGTAATTGGCTTTTTCGGTATAAACATAAGCCAATAGCAGTGCTGCCTCGGCAAAGTTCGGGTCTTTTTCTAAAGCTTGTAAGAATTTTACTTCTGCTAAATCGTTCTCTCTAGCATCGTAATAATCTTTTCCTTCATTGTAAAGTTTAACTGCTTTTTTGTTGTCAGAACTTACTGTTGGCTGAGCCACCGTACAATTAATTAAAAAAAGTACGCTTATTATCGATAAA
>DATGOR010000315.1:0-2500 GCA_035305805.1 Vicingaceae bacterium
CCTACTTGCATAATCAAAGCAAAGAACAGAGTTAAAATCCAAGTAAACCTTGATCTCATATTAATTTAATTTGAATTAGTTTAAGTACAAAACTAAACCTTTTTTATATAATAACAAATTTTTAACATACCTATTTAATAATAAATAGAACTCTTTTTAGAGAAAACGTTCTCAATTTTAAACAAATGACACACTTACTCACACATTCGCTTAACTACAAACACCACCTTATTTATGTAAATAAATCTAAAAAAACCCGCTTAAAATTAGAACACAACCTCCTTAAAAAACAAAAATCTGCCTCATAACTGAGACAGATTTTTTGTTAATATTTTTTTTAGTTATTTCTTAATAAACTTATAACTTTTATTAGCTCCGTTTTTAGAGATCACTAAAATATACGCTCCTTCTTTAAGAGAAGTAACATCGATAGTTGAATTATTAGAGTTAAAAATTAAATCTTTACTTAATATTTCTTTACCCGACACATCAAAAATTTTATAATTGGCATCAGATAAAATTTGTAAATCACCAGCAATGTTTAAAACAGAATTTGTAGGATTTGGATAAATATTTAATCCATTCAAAACCACATCCTCAACAGAAACATCACCTTTAGATGCACCAGTAAGTATCAAAGAATAATCTTGAGATCCACCTTGTAAAGCTCCAGTATGATTTATTGTTATTTTATAATTACCTGCAATCTTATCTGCTAGAGTAGGAAACTCTATTTTTTCAATATTATCTCTATCATTTCTAGCATTTCTTACAGCAATATTATTAGCTGTTGGTAAAACACCCCAACTTTTAGTTAGAGACCACGGATAAAACACTTTTCCTGTATCTAAATTGGTTAGTGTTATATCTAAATCATTTACCAATTTTTTCAAATTGACATCACCACTACTATCGGCTGTTCCTGCTGGATCATTCCATGCCATAGTTACAACTAAATCTTCAACACCATCGTAAACAAAACTATGTTCAAATACAGCATTTTCAACCAAAGTATTTTCTTGCATTAGTACCAAAGAATCATTAGCATTAGCAGCATCCATTACTAACTTTCCTTTACCAGCATCAATTAACCCCCAACCAAACATAAAATCTGGACCTGCTGCCGGACCCGTTTCTCTAGCTGTATGAGCCATTAAGGCTCTCACTGTTGCAGATTTCATATAACGACCAAATACATCATTATGATATCCTTGCCACATAGTAAACACACCTGTAACTGCAGGTGCTGCCATAGAAGTACCACTCATTACATCAGTTGACTGATTTCCAGTGATACCCACAGAAGTAACACCAACTCCTTTTGCTGCAATATCAGGCTTAATTCTGAAATCGTTTGTAGGCCCATAATTACTAAAAATAGCTATAAAAGGGTTAGCTCCACTAACTGAAGACGCTCCTGTAATTCCAGTATGATTTTCTGTTCCATTAGTAGCCGCTACAGTTACAACATTTTTAGAAACACCTGCCTGAGACAACAAATCTTTTTTATTTTTAGCAGGATTGTAATTATCATTTCTATCATTACCTGCAGCAAAAACAATTGTATAATATGGTGCATTATTTGCTAATAAATCATAATCTCTAGAATTTGTATTATACAGCCCAAAAATATTTACCGATCCTCCACTAGCAAAATAACCAGCTGTATTAAGACCATATGAATGATTTGACGTGTAAATTGGAGCAGAAGTACTAGCTGCCGCTGTAGCCATTTCGCTAACATCTTGTATCCAGTTATAAGCAAATACTTTTGCTCCAAAAGCAAAACCTTTCCCAACACCTGTTCCAAAATTCCCTGCCGCTACAGTACCTGCCACATGAGGACCATGTTTTCTTCCATCCAGGTTATTATCAGGAAAATTATTTCCTGTATCTTTTATGCTATAACGATTTACACCTGCAGTCATAAAACCTAAGTGATTAATAGTTAAAACTCCTCCATCCCATATACCAACATTCATACCTGTTCCAATAATACCATCAGTATGAAGACCTTTAGCATTAGCTGTTTTCAAAGAACTTGCTGTTGTAGAATTATTGAATGTAGTATTATAAATTAAAGCTCCTGTCTCATCTTCAAAATCAACCAACGAAAACGCGTTACCATCAGCACTTCCACCAATAGGCATGCCTTTTTGCTCAGCAATTTCAACAGCTTTCTGGTATCTTCTTTCAAACTCTTGAGATTTTTCTTTTGAAAAATTTTGTAAAAACTCAATATTTGTAGCCTTACGAACATAGTCAGGCATTGGTTTTTCTTGTTCTTGTCCACTTACATAATTAGTTGATGCAACTGCAAATAAAGCTAAGAACAACTTCGTAATTTTATTTTTCATTATATTTAAATATTAATCATAATACATTTAAGATATCAAATTTATGTAAATTTGTTGTGATTTTTATTTTTTTATTAAATTATTATATTATTTAACATTTTGTTATGTTATTAAAAGCGTATAGTAACCTAGAGATTGAGGTT
>DATGOR010000316.1:0-7046 GCA_035305805.1 Vicingaceae bacterium
CGCTGCAGTAACCGGACCCGCTAAGCAGCCTCTTCCGGCCTCATCGGTTCCTACTTCTAATTTTAAATTACTGAATGATTTTAATAGCATAATAAAATGTTAAATATAAATAATAGTTTGGTAAAAATGAAAAGATTACCGCAAAATTATTTAATTTTGATATTCTAAAATTAGAATTAATCTATAAATAAAAATGAAAAATAAAATTACTAAGTTGTTTTTGGCATTATTGACGCTGTCATTTGGAGCTAATGTCAATGCACAAGTTGAAGATCAACCAATGCCTGACTATGTACGTAAGGTAACTAATGTTGAGTTTTTAAATAATTTTGCTAAAGAGAAATCTTTAGAATTTGAACAAAGATATAATAAAGCGGTAGAAATAGCTAATAAAAAAGGCTTGCCTATTAGTGGAGTAGATGAAAAAGGCAATGCTTTTTCATTGATTGGATATGAAGACGAAACGGAAAATTTAAAATACAGGAAAACATTTAATAATCAAGTAACGGCAAGTTCGTTGCAAACGGCTAATGCAAAAGGTCTTCACCTAGATGGTATAATAGGAACAGGAATGAAAGTTGGTGTTTGGGACGGAGGTGTTGGTTTAGTAAACCACAATGCATTTACGGGCGGAAGATACGTTATTAAAGATAACGGAAACGGAGCTTCTGGTCTTAAGGCAGAAGGAAAAGAGCATGCTGCCCATGTGTCGGGTACTGTAGCAGGAGCTGGTTTTGGAGATGGAACTACCATGGGGTTTGCTTATGGTGCACAAGTATATGCGTATAATTGGTTTGATGATTTGAGTGAAATGGCTACAGCGGCGGCGGCTACTTCTAATCCTATTTATACTTCTAACCATTCTTATGGAGTTCCTGTAAGTAACAGTGTGTTGGGGCAATATAATCAAGATGCTCGAGCAATTGACCTTGTGGCTTACAATGCGCCTTATTATGTTAGTGTTTGGGCGGCAGGTAATGACAGAGACGATATTAATAATAAAGCCGGTGGAAAAGATTTGTTGGCAAATGAAGGTGTTGCTAAAAATACGGTTGTTGTTGCAGCTACTTTGGGAACAGAAAACTTTAGCGGAATCACAGGGTCTAGTTCTGTAAGTGGCGGAAATCCGTTTATAGCAAGTTTTAGTAATTTCGGACCTACTGATGACTTTAGAATAAAACCGGATATTGCGGCAAAAGGTGTAAATGTAAAATCAATTTCAAACACAGGAATATCCTCAACAACAACAATGCAAGGGACTTCTATGGCTGCACCTGCAGTAACAGGTGTTTTTACTTTGTGGCAAGGATATCATAAAGATGTGTTTAATAGATATATGACGGCGGCATCAGTACGTGCTTTGATGGCACATACAGCAAGAGAAACAGGACCTGCTGCCGGTCCAGACTTTATGTTTGGTTGGGGGTTAATAGACGCAGGTAAAGGAAAAGAAATCATAGATGAGGCAAATGCTGAAACAATAACATTTGTAGAGGAAGAATTGTTGCAAGGAACTGGACATACTTATGAGTTTGCTTATGATGGTTCAAAGCCATTGATTGCTACAGCGGCTTGGACAGATCCTGCAGGAACAGCAACAACAGCAACAGACTCTACAGTGAAGAAATTGGTAAACGATATAGATATACGTATTATTAACACAGATACTAATACAGAATATTTTCCTTGGTCGCTAACCAAAAATTGGGCGATACAGCCAACTGCAACTAATATTGCTGTGAGAAATGTAGATAATGACAGAGACAATATCGAAAAAGTAGAGTTACCAAATGCCATCGCGGGTAATTATAAAGTTGTGGTGTCTCATAAGGGAACATTACAAAATGGTAAACAGGCTTATTCATTAATTATTTCAGGAACTAACGAGAAAGCTATATTATCGACAGAAAAAGTGATTATAGAAAATTTAAAAATATATCCAAACCCAACGAATGCTTATTTGAATATATCAGGCGATTTACAAGCATTGTCAAATGCAAGCTTTCAAATATTTGATATAAGCGGAAAAAAAATAAAAGATATAGCTTTGAATTTTGATTCTGATAATACTACCATAGATGTTTCTACCTTACAAACAGGTACATATATTTTAACCATATCAAAAGGTGAAGTAAAACAAAGTTATAAATTTATTAAAAAATAAACTAAGTATTTAAATAACCCAAAATAGAGAATTGCCACGACAATTCTCTATTTTTTTGTATGTTAAAAATTTGTTATTATATAAAAAAGGTTTAGTTTTGTACTTGAACTAATTCAAATTAAATTAATATGAGATCAAAGTTTACTTGGATTTTAACTCTGTTCTTCGCTTTGATTGTGCAAGCAGGTTTTGCACAGAAGCCAGTAACGGGAGTTGTAAAGACGCAAGACGGTGAGCCTATCCCTGGCGCTACTGTTATGTTGGTAGGTACCAATCAAGGTACAGATACTGATGATGAAGGGAAATACACATTAAATTTAAAAAAGGGCGATAAAATCCAAGTGGTTTACGAAGGTTTTAAGTCCACAACAGTTACAGCTACCGATTCGGGTATCTTGAATGTAACTTTAGTAGAAGATGACGAGTATTTGATTCCTGAAATTATTGTTACACAATACCGTACAGTTGCAAAAGAAAAAGATGCAAATGCGGTTTCAACAGTAACATCAAAAACAATTGAAGGGCGTCCAAACGCATCGTTCATTCAAACATTACAAGGGCAGGTTCCCGGGTTAAACATTGCAACAGGTTCAGGTCAACCGGGAAGTAACGATACTTCAGTTATCTTGCGTGGTGCGGGATCCATTAACGGAAATATCCAGCCGTTGTATGTAATTGATGGTGTGCCGATGTCTTCTGACCGTTTCCGTTCGTTAAATCCTAACGATATTGAAAGTGTTACGGTTTTAAAAGATGCAGGTGCAACAGCTATTTATGGTAACCGTGGTGCGAACGGGGTTATCGACGTGAAAACAAAAACAGGATCTTTTGATTCAGCTTTATCTGTTAAATACGTTGGAACAACTGGTATTGCAACAAGCCAAAGTAATGGTTACAATTTAATGAGTACATCTGATTATTCAACTTTCCTGCAAAATGCAAGAAGAGATTTTCCGACTGGAGGATTTACAGACTTAACAGCTGCTCAGAAAAAAATTAATACCGATTGGTTTGATGTATTTTTAAGAGATGCAATTACACAAACACACACTTTATCTTTTACAGGTGGTTCTAAAAACTTGTCGTCATTTACTTCTGTTGGTTATGCTGACTATGAAGGACTTTTGAAAAATACAGGCTTGAAAAGATTTAACTTTAGAAGTAACTTAAATGGTAAAAATGATTCAGATCGTTTACATTACGGAACAAACATAAGTGCAAACTATTCGTCTTCAAACCAAGCATCAAGTTTGGGAACAGCTGGTGTAAACCAGAATATATTTATGGGGGCATTCCAGTCTTTACCATATTTAGATCCGTCGTTATACACAGGTACGGGAGCGTCTGCGTCTGAATTGTTTAGTCGTTATGGTATGGCTTCAATGCCTTATTTGTTGATGGATAAAGCAAGAGCAACAGGCTTTACTCAAAACGAATTTAAAATGTTAGTTAATGGAAATATTAGTTATAAATTAACAGATGAATTAACTTTGGGTAATAACACAGGTATTGATTATCAAACAATTAATCAAAACCAATGGAATAAATACGACTCTTTTAACGAAGAGTACTTCTATGGAGCTTATCAATATAAAGGTTGGGTGTATGATGTTAATGAATCTCGTATGGTTTTTAATAGTAATACAAGCCTTAGATATAGTAATACATGGAATGATGTTCATTCATTTTCAGCCGGTGCTTATTTAGAATACATCAAAGCGCACTACAAAGATGTTAGATTAGAAAAAAGAGGATTTGATCCAGTATTCTGGTCAGATGGTGGTTCTACAGGTTGGGTAGACAGTAGTTTAAATTTTAATGTTTATTCGCCAGTAGCAAGTATGCTAGTTCAAAATGCAGGTTTGTTTTCATACTTTGGAAATGCTAGTTACGATTATGATTCTAGATATGGTGTTGAAGCAACACTTCGTAGAGATGCTTCGTTCCGTTTCACAGGTGATAACCGTTGGGGAACTTTCTGGTCTGTTTCTGGACGTTGGAACATTAGCAACGAAAAATTCATGGAAGGTTCAGTGTTTAATACATTGAAATTAAGAGGTTCTTACGGTACAACAGGTAACCAAGATATCGTTAATAGCGGAATGTTTGGTGGAGCAAATTTATTTGATACGCAATATAGATTAGCTAATTTATATAATGGAGAATCAGGTGTGTATGTTTATAACTTGCCAAATCCAAGTTTACAGTGGGAAGTAGTTTCTCAAGGTAACATTGGTTTAGATTTTGGCGTATGGAATAACCGTTTAAGAGGTGCTGTTGATGTATATAAAAAACAAACCGATGATTTATACCAAACACAATGGGTTTCGGCAATTAACGGTGCAACAAGAATTCCTGCTAACTTTGGTTCGTTGAAAAACGAAGGTATTGAGTTAAATGTTTCCGGAGATGTTATTAAAAACGAGAACACTCGTTTAACATTAAACTTCAACGGAGCTTACAATAAAAATACTGTTTTAGAAATTCCTTCTGAAGAAGGTTGGACTTGGGACGGTCAGAATTTATATGGACTACGTGAAGGTGGTATGGTAAACGAATTTTATATGTACAGATTTTCACATATCAATCCAGATAACGGAAATATGCTTTTCATTGATAGAAATGGAAACTTAACAGAAGAGCCTCAGGATGCAGACCGTCAGTTTTTAAATAAATCGGCACTTCCAATCTATCAAGGTGGATTTGGTATAGATTTTGAACACAAAGGTTGGTTTGTAAATGCTAATTTTACGTATGCGCTTGATGTTTGGAGATTTGATAATGAATACTATTTCTACACGAATCCATCATCAATCAAACAAAATAATCTATCAAATGATTATAACGATTACTGGAGTCCAACAAACAGAGATGCTTCTTTCCCGAAATTATCTGGTTCAAACTATAACTATGCTTTTGATTCTGATTTTTATATTAAAGACGCATCTTATGTACGTTTACGTTATGTATCAGTAGGATACAACTTTAAGAAGAAAGACTTAGATTTCTTGAAATTATCAGGATTAAGAGTCTATGCACAAGGAGAGAACTTACACACTTGGACTAAGTGGAAAGGTTTTGATGCAGAAAGTAATAGAACTTCGGATTTTGGACAATATCCAACACCTAAGACTTATTCTTTCGGAGTTGAAGTTTCATTTTAATTAATTAAATTATGAAGAAAATAGTTTTAAGTTTATTTATAGCGGCTTCTTTTTTAGTGTCTTGTTCAGATGCTTACGAAGTTTCGCAACCAGGATATGTTACCGATGAGTCCCAGGTGTATAATTCTCCTGAAGACATCACTAGAGGGGTAAAGGCCGTTTATTATTATTTCCCGGGAGAAGAAGAGGTACAGTTTACTTCTTTTTTCACAGACGAATTAGGAATAGGAATTAATAATGGAGGACAAGGTATCAATGACGGGACTTATACATTTCGTTTATTAGTGGGAGATGAAAAAGCCGATGATATTTGGGGTGGATATTACGCTGTGCTTAACAGGGTAAATAGAATGCTTTTTAGAATTGATGATTTATACCCAACCGCATCTCAGGCAGATAAAGATATGTATGATATGGAAAGAGCACATCTTTATATTTTAAGAGCATATTCTCATTTTAAATTATTTGCTTTCTTTACACCAGATTACACCAATCCTAATGGCTTATCTGTAATTAAGTTTGATTTCTTGCAAACAGATAATTACAGCAGATATGAGAAAAGATCAACAGTTGAAGAGATTGTTGCGTTTATTGAAGAAGATCTTGGTAGAGCAAAAGATTTAGGAGGGTACACAGGTAATGGTACAGGATTTGCTTCTGATGCCTTAAGTAATGCTATTTTAGTGAAAATGTATGCAATGTTACAAACACAAGATGCGTATGATAAAATGGAAATAGCATTTAATGACCTTGTAACCGAGAACGGAAAAGGGTTAGCAAATTTTGATGAATATGCTGGCTTATTTGGAGGTGGTGCCGAAGGTGCTGAAACCATTTTTAAACTGAACCGAGTTTCTTCAGACGGTACTGTTACAGATGGTGTTGCTAACGAGTGGTATGCTTCTGAGGTTAGTAGAGCTGGGAATCCGTATATGGAAATTGGTCGTTCATTATATAATGAATTAGATAAATTAGACCCAAATACAACAGGGACGGTTTATGATGATTCTCACTTAAGAAAAGATCCAAGATATACATTAGCTATTTTAAAAGATGATAGTAATGTAGCTTTAAATTACGCAAGTTTAACAACAGAGGAATTTAGAGCGAATGATATTCTTTTAATTGGTAAATATACCGGTATTGGTGATAGACCGCTAATGAATGATGTTATTTCGCTACGTTTTACAGATATGTTACTTTGTTTAGCAGAAAAACGTGCTTTTGAAGGCGCTTTAACTGGAACGGTAGCTTTAGGGGATTATTCAAACGTGGAATCAATTATTTTTAATATTCGTTCAAACAGAAATGAAGACGGACAAGTGCCACTTTCTATGCCCACAAACTTCTCTTCTCCACAACAAGCCTACGCACGTATTCTTGAAGAGCGTAGAGTAGAGTTTGCTTTTGAAGGTCAACGTTATTTAGATATGAAACGTTTAGGTGAACGTGCTGGATCTCCTGGTTTTGTTAGAGACCCACAAGATTGTGCTGCTACAGGAGCTTGCTCGTTAGAACCAAGTTCAACGAAGTTAACTCTGCCTATTCCAAGAGCTGAGATTATGGCTAACCCTAATATGGTTCAAAACCCTGGTTATTAATCAGTAAATTAATATAATTAAAAAGAGATGCAATTTGCATCTCTTTTTTTATGCGTTATAGTTGGCCAAAAAAATGTACTTTTGTGTAAAATTTGGCTGTATGCGTTTTATTTTATT
>DATGOR010000317.1:0-6760 GCA_035305805.1 Vicingaceae bacterium
GGAGGAGTAGCTCCAACAATAACCAGAGGGCTGAAACATGGGAAATACAATGTTTATGGAGATTTTCCTGTGGTAGTAAAAATTGCTACCAAGGACATTTTTGATGGTGGAAGATTTTTAAATGAAGAAGACATTAGCCAATCAAGAAAAGTATGTGTAATAGGAGAGCGGACGCAACGAGAATTGTTTGAAGAAGGAGAAAGCCCTATTGGTCAGTTTATAAAAATTGATAACAGTTATTTTCAGGTGGTAGGGGTGCATAAGTTTGTTCAAGGAGGAGGTTTTGAAGATGATGGAGATATTTATATTCCATTTACTACTTTCAGAAAATTATACAATACCGGTGAAAATGTAGGTTGGTTAGCTATTGCTGCCCATAAAGATGCAGATGTTATTGAAGTAGAAAAAAGAGTGAAAGAAGTACTGAAACAACAACACAGTGTTGCTCCTGAAGACGAAAGAGCCATAGGGTCATTTAATTTAGGAGAGATTTTTAATAAAGTTCAAGGGTTTTCTAAAGGGTTAACCTTGCTTTCGCTTATTGTTGGTATTGCCACCATTTTAGCAGGTGTAATAGGTATTGGCAATATTTTACTCATTTCTGTAAAAGAAAGAACCAAAGAATTGGGTGTAAGAAGGGCCTTGGGAGCAACCCCCAATGAAGTAAAAGGGCAGATTATTTTAGAATCTATTTTTTTAACCTTAGTGTCGGGAATTTTAGGCATTGTGTTAGGAGCCTTAGTGCTTGCCGGAATTGATGCAGGCACACAAGAGGTAGATTTTCCTTATACCAATCCTACTGTACCGATACCTTACATTATTGGTGCATTAATGATAATGATTATCCTTGGAACATTAATCGGGCTAATTCCCGCACAAAGAGCGGTAAGTATTAAGCCAATAGATGCTTTGAGGGAAGAATAAATAATTAGAAATTAGAAATTAGAAATTTAAACGTTTAAAAACAAACAGATGAAAAAAATAGTAAAATACTTCTTAATTGCACTAGTGGTGCTAGGTGTAATTTTTGCCACTTCATTTTTTATAAAATCGAATAGTAAATCGGCTGTTCAATACCAATCGGAGTTGCCTATAAGAACTACCATTACTAAAAAGACGGTAGCTACAGGAAAGGTAATTCCGGAAGATGAAGTAGAGATTAAGCCTCAAATATCAGGGATATTAGAAACCATTTTGGTGAAGGAAGGTGATGCTATAAAAGCAGGAGATTTAATTGCAAAAATTAAAGTTATTCCAAACGAATCTGCTTTAAATACAGCTTTGGGAAGAGTAAAAAATGCCAAATTTAATCTCGATAATGCCACCTTAGAATTCAATAGAAATAAACAACTGTTTGAAAAAGAAGTGATTTCTGCTCAGGAATTTAATAACATTGAGCTGCGTTACAATCAAGCTAAGCAAGAGTTAACCAATGCTGAAAATGATTTGCAAATTATTCAATTAGGAACCAGAGACGGTGGGGTTGCCAACACCAATATAAAAGCTACTATTTCGGGTACTATTTTAGAAATTCCGGTAAAAAAAGGAGACCAGGTAATTGAGAGTAATAATTTTAATCCGGGTACAACCGTTGCCATTATTGCAAATTTAGAAAACATGGTTTTTGAAGGGAAAGTAGATGAAGCTGAAGTTGGAAAATTAAAAGAGGGCATGGAATTAAAAATTAGTTTGGGAGCAATTAGTGATAAAGAGTTTGATGCAAAATTGAGGTTTGTTGCACCCAAAGGAGTGGAAGAACAAGGTGCTGTACAGTTTAAAATAGAAGCAGATGTTTTCTTGGATTCTGCATTTTTTATTAGGGCCGGTTACAGTGCGAATGCATCTTTAATTTTAGACAAAAAAGAAAATGTATTAGCAATTCCAGAGGCTTTATTGCAATTTGAGCCTGAAACCAATGAACCATTTGTTGAGGTGGAGGTTGGCGAGCAACAATTTGAAAAAAGAAAAGTGGAATTGGGTATTTCTGATGGTATTCATGTAGAAATTCTATCAGGAATATCAGAAAATGATAAAGTGAAAGTTTGGAACATTACTGAACCTGTAAAAAATAACAGCAAACCTAACAGACGATAATTATGCGATTTATAAAATTATATACGGTACTTCTTATTGCTATATTAAGTACTCCACTTAGTGCTCAAAATGAAACACCGGATAAGGTATGGACGCTAAAAGAGTGTGTGGATTATGCGTTGGAAAACAATATTTCTGTAAAGCAATCGGAATTGGATAAGCTCAACCAAGAGCAAAGTGTAACAGAAGCAAAAGGTAGTTTTTTACCCAACTTAAATGCTTCAGCTTCTCAAAATTTTAATTTTGGTTCTTCTATTGACGTAACAGGAGGAAGGGTTTCAGCAGATTATCGTTCTAATAATTATAGCTTAAATTCCAATATTATTTTGTTTGATGGTTTTGCTAATGTGAATACACTTAATCAGGCAAAAATAAATGTTGCCGTACAAGAAGCGAATATTGCTAAAATGAAAAACGATATTGCTTTAAATGTTGTGAATGCTTACCTACAAGTTCTTTTTGCGAAAGAACAAATAAAAATAGCTCAATTTCAGGTAGATATTAGCCAAAAAGAAGTAGAAAGAATAGGTAGTTTGGTTGATGTAGGGCTGGCACCTAAAGGAGATTTACTCAACATCAAAGCCACATTAAGCAGCGATGAACAAACGTTAATAGATGCGACAAATGCATTTGATATAGCAACGCTGAGATTGGCACAATTGCTTCAACTTCCTGAAGGAACTATTTTGGTAGAAGACGTTGAGGTAGCAGAGCCATCGAATGCTATTATTGCTAACGAAGCCAATGTTATTTTTGAAAAAGCAGCCATTTCCTTTCCGGAAATAAAAGCAGCCAAGCTTTCTATTGAAAGTGCTGAAAAAGGAATAAGTATATCTAAAGCAAGGTATTTACCTTCGTTGTCGTTCAATTATAGCTTAAGTACTGCCTATCAGCACCGACAAGGTTACCCGGATTTTTTTCCTTACAGTGAACAATTAGATAACAATTTAGGGCATATTTTAGGATTAACATTAAGTGTTCCAATTTTCAACCGATTTCAATTCCGATCTGCTGTAACTAGAGCAGAAATAAATAAAGAACGAGCAGAATACAATCTAGAAAGCGAAAAAATACGTTTAAGAGAATCTGTTCAAATTGCTTATACCGATGCAAAATCTGCTTCTAAATCTTTTGACGCAGCTAAAAATTCTGTAGAAGCACAAAAAGAAGCTTTTGATTATGCTCAAGAGCGGTTTCAGGTCGGAAACATGAATGCTTTTGATTTTAACCAGACAAAAAACAGGTTGTTTACAGCCGAATCTCAATTATTACGAGCTAAATACGACTATACGTTTAAAATTAAAGTGTTAGAGTTTTACTACGGAATTCCATTTGTAGTTGAATAATGGTTGGGAATTGGTAACTTTGTCTTTCATTTTAATGCCTTACAAATGAAAGACAAAGCAGCTTTTTATGCAAAATTAAAGTCGCAGTTAGAAGACCAATTTACATGGCCAAGCGTTTATATGTTTAAGTTTATCATTCCTGCGGATAATCAAAAATTAGCTCTTACCGAAGCACTTTTTGGAGATACGGCTCAAGTTACCACACGCCAATCTAAAACCAATAAATACATAAGTGTAACAGCCAAGGAAATGATGCTTAATGCAGATGAAATCATTAAGGTATATCAGAAAGCGGAAAAAATAGAAGGGATAATTTCTTTGTAAACGA
Source organism: Vicingaceae bacterium (assembly GCA_035305805.1). Taxonomy (GTDB): domain Bacteria; phylum Bacteroidota; class Bacteroidia; order Flavobacteriales_E; family Vicingaceae; genus BRH-c54. The sequence continues at coordinate 3,769 of DATGOR010000317.1, forward strand.
AGAATAATTATTCGAATACGTTAGCTATTCTTGTAAGTGCAGGAATGTTTAATAGTTTAATGTTTCTACCTTCAATAGCAATAATGTTATCTTTTTTAAATTCAGATAACAATCGGATAACAGACTCTGTGGCTGTACCTACAATGTTTGCCAACTCCTCACGAGAAAGTTTTACCTGAATTACTTTGTGTTCATCTACATCAAAAGTGTTTTTAAGAATAAGAAGTGTTTCTGCCAAACGCTCTCTAACAGGTTTTTGAGCTAAATCTGTAATCACTTTTGCCGCTTCTCCTAGTTCGTGGCTTAGCATTTTAAGTAATTTAAAATTGAAATTCGGATTTTTGGTAATCATACTCAATACCTGATCTTGAGGAATGAAACAAATAGTGGTGTCATCTTCTAATGAAGCTGCAGAGGCTGATAATGGTTCTTCGCTAAGCATAGCTCTGTAGCCTATTACATCACCTGCTTTCGCAAAACGTATAATTTGTTCTTTTCCTTCAGAACCTATTTGGTACAATTTTACTTTTCCTTTATTAATACAATAAATACCTTTGGTTCTGTTTCCTTCATGAAAAATCACTTGCCCTTTGCTGTAAAAATTACATCCTTTGTTGTTGTCAATTTCACTAATTTCATCTTGACTTAAAGAGCAAAAAACTGACAAATGTCTAGATCCACATGTTGCACATTGGGGAGTTTCTTGGTGTTTTTTCATGTGTTTATTTTTTTTACAAATTTATAAAATAGATGATAAACATCATATTTATTGGCATTATATTTTTTTATGATTAATTTAAGTTCACCAAGTTAGCATATCAATCATTTTAGTAGATTTTAATGAAAAGGCAATGTTATTTAAAAGGGAGTTTTTTATCTTTATCGACTTCAATTAGTAACTTTACTCTTTAAGTAAAATAACTAATAACAGATGAAAAAAGGAGTAGTAAAATTTTACAATCATAAAAAAGGCTTTGGCTTTATAAGAGATGAAGAAACACAAGAAGAGTATTTTGTGGGAGAAAAAGGCTTATTAGAAAAAATTGTGGACAACGATTTGGTTTTTTTTGAGCTAAGAGAGGGGAAAAAAGGAGTTAATGCATTTAATGTAAAAAAGCGTTGAAGTTGTTTAAAGTCCATGTAGAAAAATGAATTATTTTTTACAATATGAGGCATTTTTGAGAAGCATAGCGTAGCAGCTATGGTTAGAGAAAATAACGATGTAGTGTGAAAAAAGAAACATTTTTTAATTCATAGAGGGGGCTTTAAACAACTTCGTTAAGAAAATTCCTGTAAAACTATTTATCAAGATAGTTAATTAAGGATATTTGTACACTAAATATTTAATCAAAATTATTATGAGCGAAGATAAGAAAGTCATTTTTTCAATGAACAGAGTAGGCAAAACATTGCCTAATGGAAAAACCATTTTAAAAGATATTTATTTATCATTTTTTTATGGAGCCAAAATAGGGATTATAGGCTTGAACGGATCCGGTAAATCCACTGTAATGAAAATTATAGCCGGTGTTGAAAAATCGTATCAAGGCGATGTAACTTTTGCTCCGGGATATACGGTTGGTTATTTAGAACAAGAACCACAATTAGACGAAACAAAAACGGTAAAAGAAATTGTTCAAGAAGGAGTTCAGGAAACCATAGATGTGCTAAACGAATACGAAGCGATAAACAATAGTTTTGGAGATCCGGAGGTTTATGAAAATCCGGAAAAAATGGAAGCAACCATGAAGCGTCAAGCAGAATTACAAGATAAAATAGACGCACTCAATGCTTGGGAAATTGATACCAAATTAGCAAGAGCAATGGATGCATTAAATTGTCCTCCGGAAGATGCTTCAATTGCTACTTTATCAGGAGGGGAGCGAAGAAGAGTAGCACTTTGTAGGCTATTGCTGAAACAACCGGATGTATTATTGTTAGATGAGCCAACCAACCACCTTGATACAGAAAGTGTGTATTGGTTAGAGCAGCACTTGCAACAATATCCGGGAACGGTAATAGCTATTACGCACGACCGTTATTTCTTAGATAACGTGGCAGGTTGGATATTAGAACTAGACAGAGGTCAGGGTATTCCGTGGAAAGGGAATTATTCTTCATGGTTAGAGCAAAAATCAAAACGATTAGCACAGGAAGAAAAAACAGAAAGTAAACGAAGAAAAACATTAGAAAGAGAATTGGAATGGGCTAGAATGAATCCAAAAGGAAGGCAATCAAAGTCAAAAGCTCGTTTAAATAATTATGATAAGTTACTAAGCGAAGGAACCTCAGAAAAAGAAGCCAAGCTAGAATTGTTTATACCTAATGGACCACGTTTAGGGAATGAAGTGATAGAAGCTATTAATATTTCAAAATCTTTTGGTGAAAATTTATTGTATGAAAATTTAACTTTTAAACTTCCTCCGGCTAGTATCGTTGGGGTAATAGGACCTAATGGAGCTGGTAAAACCACTTTGTTTAGAATGATAATGGGAGAAGAGAAACCTGATACAGGAGAGTTTAAAGTAGGAGAGACCGTTAAAATAGGTTATGTTGATCAATCTCATAAAGACTTAATTGGAGATAAAACTATTTTTGAAGTTTTCTCTGGAGGAACTGAAATGATGGAGTTTGGAGGGAAAACCATTAACGCTAGGGCTTATTTGTCTAGGTTTAATTTTGCCGGTTCCGATCAAAACAAAAAAGTAGAAACATTATCAGGTGGAGAAAGAAACCGATTGCATTTAGCAATGGCAATTAAAGAAGAAGCCAACGTTTTGCTGCTTGATGAACCCACCAATGATTTAGATGTAAATGCTATTAGAGCATTAGAAGAAGGAATTGAGAGCTTTGCAGGATGTGCGGTAATTATTTCACATGATAGGTGGTTTTTAGACAGGATATGTACGCATATCTTGGCTTTTGAAGGAAATGCTAACGTTTACTTTTTTGAAGGTTCTTATTCAGAGTATGAAGAAAACAGAAGAAAACG
>DATGOR010000318.1:0-14244 GCA_035305805.1 Vicingaceae bacterium
GTTATTGCTTCTCCGTGTTGGATGGTTTATAAAACTGATTTTGAAAAATGCGGTGGTTTTGATTCCAATATTTATCCGGAAGATTATGATTTAACCTTTCGTTTCTACAAAAACGGACTTAAATGCCTACCTTCTAACCAACTGTTACATTTATGGCGAGATTACCCCGAAAGAACTTCTAGAAATCACGAACATTATGCTTATAACAGTTTTATTGAACTAAAAGTACATCATTTTTTAAACATCGATTATCGCATCAATAAAAAATTATTGGTTTGGGGAGCAGGAAGAAAAGGTAAAAAAGTAGCAGAACTGCTACAGCAATCTAACATCCCCTTTACTTGGATATGCGATAATCCTAAAAAAATTGGCAAAGAAATTTATGGGCAACAAATGATAGCTTACAATACCATTACGGATTTTAGCCTTTACCAAAGTATTATTACTATTGCTAACCCAAAAGCTCAACAAGAAGTAAAAGCTTTATTTGCCCAACAACATTTATTATTGGGTAAAAACTTTTTCTTTTTTTGTTGACTTACCAACTAATTTGATTAGTTGAGAAATTGTAATAGAAGTTGTTTAAAGTCCATGTATAATAATGAAAATGAATTATTTTTTTACAATACAAGGCATTTTTGAGAAGCATAGCCATAGCTATGGTTAGAGAAAATAACGATGTAATGTGAAAAAAGAAACATTTTTTAATTTATAGAGGGGACTTTTAACAACTTCATACACAAAAAAAACAGCCCTGAAATTTCAGAGCTGTTTTCATATAAACAATTAACTAAAAATTAAAAACTTATAATATTGCGTCTAATTTGCTTGCTAAAGTTTGTTTTGGAACAGCACCAACCTGTTTATCAACTACTTCTCCGTTTTTAATAAACAATAATGTAGGAATGTTTCTAATTCCAAATTGAGCAGCTACACCGGGGTTGTTATCAACATCTACTTTTCCAATAACCGCTTTTCCTTCGTAATCGTTAGCTAATTCTTCTACAACTGGACCTACCATTCTACAAGGTCCACACCATTCTGCCCAAAAATCTACTAATACAGGTTTATCTGATTTTAATACTTTTTCTTCAAAGTTTGCGTCTGTTAATTCTAATGCCATAATCTTATTTTTTTATAGTTATTCTTTAAATTTTTTTTTCATTTTACTTTGTTCAAAGTTACGTTTAATTCACTTATAAATTTGGTAACAATTATTACAATTCTTTGATTTTTATACTTTTTTAACTTTCAGAAATTTTATATTCTAACTGAAACTTATTTTCTAATTCATCAATCAATTCGTTGGACAAATTAATCTTTTTACCTCTTGAGTTCATATTGACCGTTCCGATTTCATTGTCGCACATTACAAATTGTAAGGCAACATTTCCCGGATGGGTTTCAAATAATTGTTCCATTTCATGAATGAAACCTTCGTTTACTTGTTTGTTTTCAACTTTAATAATAAACTTTTTAGCCCTTTTCTCTCTTACCTCTGCCAACAATTGAATATTTTGGATTTTAAACTCTAAATCATTGTCGTCTTTTGCCCATTTTTTTGGCTGAACTCTACCTCTTACAAACAAAAAATTACCTTCTAAAAAATAGGGCTTTTGCTGTACGTAATCTTCTCCAAACATAAAAAACTCATAGTCTCCTTCGTAATCTTGTAATTTTAATATCCCAAAAGGATTCCCGTTTTTTGTCATTCGTTCTTCAGCACCAATGCAAATACCTGCCAATGCTAACTCTCTGCCTTTATTTTGTTCTAAATTTTTAAGGTCGCCTAAATTTCCTCTACAAAAATTCCTCATCTCTAATTTAAAATCATCCAAAGGATGGCCTGATATAAAAATACCTACCACTTCTTTTTCAGCATTAAGTTTCCTTAATGAAGTCCATTCTTCGCATTTGGGTAATTGGGGCTCGTCCATTTGTGATGCACTTTCATCCTCCATCATATCAAACATAGATACCTGTGCAGAATTAGAATTTTCTTGAAATTTATTACCGAATTTAATCGCCATTTCTAAGAAAGTGCCTTTATCGTATTCAGCAAAATATTGTGCTCTATGCGTATTAGGAAACGAATCAAAAGCTCCTGCCAATGCCAAACTTTCTAAGGTTTTTTTATTGGCAGCTCTTAAATCTATTCTTTTAGTAAGATCAAAAATAGATACATAAGGTCCATTTTCTTTTCGTTCTTCAATAATACATTCCACCGCCTTTTCTCCAACTCCTTTTATAGCTCCTAACCCAAAACGGATTTCTCCTTTGGGATTTACGGTAAACTTATACACCGATTCGTTTACATCAGGCCCAAGTACATTAATTTTCATGCGTTTACATTCGTCCATAAAAAACGTAACCTGATCAATATTATTCATATTGTTACTCAATACAGACGCCATGTATTCAGCCGGATAATGAGCTTTTAAATAAGCCGTTTGAAAGGCTATCCACGCATAGCAAGTAGAGTGCGATTTGTTAAATGCATAAGCGGCAAAAGCTTCCCAATCTTTCCAAATTTTTTCTAATTTATCTTCCGGATGTCCTTTTTCTTTGGCTTGGTCAACAAATTTAGGTTTTAGTTTGTCCAACACCTCTTTTTGCTTTTTTCCCATGGCTTTCCTAAGCATGTCTGCTTCACCTTTGGTAAAATCAGCTAGTTTTTGTGAAAGCAACATTACCTGCTCTTGATAAACGGTAATACCATAAGTTTCTCGGAGGTATTCTTCCATTTCAGGTACATCGTAGGCTACCTCTTCTTCACCGTGTTTTCTACGAATAAATGCCGGGATGTACTCAATAGGACCGGGGCGATACAGGGCATTCATGGCTATTAAGTCAGCAAAAACAGTAGGTTTTAACTCTCTTAAATACTTTTGCATTCCGGCCGACTCGTACTGAAAGATACCGTTGGTAGCACCTTGCTGAAACAATTGATAGGTTTTTTCATCTTCAATGTCAAATTGCTCAGGATCAAGTTCAATACCGTGCCTGTCTTTAACAATTTTACAAGTATCTTTTATCAGCGTAAGTGTTTTTAAACCCAAAAAATCCATTTTCAATAATCCGGCATTTTCTGCCACCGAGTTATCGAATTGCGTACAAGCCATATCGGAATCTTTGGCAGTGGCTATGGGTACAAAATTGGTTATATCATCGGGAGTAATAATAACCCCACAAGCATGAATTCCTGTATTTCGCAAAGCTCCCTCTACCACTTTGGCTTGGTGGATAGTTTTAGCGGTTTCTTTGTTGGGGTCGGCACAACTAATAAAAGACTTCATTCGCTCCGCTTCATCCGGGCGTAATGCTGCTTTTATAGCTTCTTCATTTTCCGATAAAAATCGATTAATACTCCATTTGGAAGGAATGACTCCGGGTAATAGTTTTGCCAACATATTGGCTTCGGATAATGGTAAATCCAGCACTCTTGCAGTGTCTCTGATGGCTGATTTTGCCGCCATTTTACCGTAAGTAATAATTTGAGCAACTTGATTTCTACCGTATTTTTTGATAACATAATCCATTACCAATTGTCTGCCTTCATCATCAAAATCTATATCAATATCGGGCATGGAAATACGATCGGGATTTAAAAAACGCTCAAAAAGCAAGTCATACTTTATAGGGTCTATGTTGGTAATTTTAGTGCAATAAGCTACTACCGAACCTGCAGCAGAACCTCTTCCGGGCCCAACAGAAACTCCCATTTCTCTTGCGGCTCTGATAAAATCTTCTACAATAAGGAAATAACCGGGATACCCTGTTTTTTTAATGACTTCTAACTCAAAATCTATTCTTTCTTTGATTTCTTCGGTTAACTCTCCGTAACGTTCTTTTGCTCCTTCATAAGTAATGTGTCGGAGGTAAGCATTTTCTCCAATTTTTAGCGTAGGATCTTCATCGTCTTTAGGGTCTTTAAATTCATCAGGAATATCAAACTTTGGCAGCAATACATCTCTTTCTAATTGAAAAGGAGTGATTTTTTCAGCAATTTCAACCGTGTTGGAAATAGCTTCGGGCAAATCGGCAAAAAGTTGTTTCATTTCGTCTTTCGATTTGAAATAAAACTCATCATTTGGAAAGCCAAAGCGAAATTCTCTTCCTTTAGAACCAATGTATTTTTTGGGCTGAGAAAATTTATTTCCTCCGCCTATGCACAATAAAATATCTTGGGAAACAGCATCTTCCTTATTAAGGTAATAGGTATTATTGGCAGCAACAATTTTTACTTGGTGTTTATCGGCAAACTCTAATAAAACCTTGTTTACCGCTTCTTCTTCTTGAATACCGTGTCGGTTAATTTCTACATAAAAATCATCGCCAAAATGGGTTTTCCACCATACAAAAGCTTCTTCTGCTTGTTTGGTTCCTTCAAATAAAATTTTGTTGGGCACTTCTCCCCAAACGCCACCTGTTAATGCTATTAAGTCTTCTTTGTATTTTAAAAGCAATTCCTTATCAATTCTGGGGACGTAATAAAACCCTTCTGTATTGGCATAAGAAGCTAATTTAATCAGGTTTTTGTAACCGTTTTCGTTTTTGGCAATCAGTACCGTTTGGAAACCATTGTCTTTTACATTTTTATCGTTCATGTTGAGACAAAGGTTAAACTCACATCCTACAATGGGTTTTAAGCCTTCTTTGGTAGCATCACGCACAAAATGAAAAATTGCCATCATGTTTCCATGATCGGTAAGTGCTACCGCATTCGTTCCCATTTCTTTGGCTTTTTTTACCAAGGCACTTACTTTGGTGGGCGATTGTAAAATAGAAAATTCGGAATGATTGTGCAGATGAACAAAATCCAGTGCCTCCAGCTCTTCCGAAATAGGCGTGGTGGTATTTAAAACATCATCGGCAGTAGTATCTTTAGTTTTTTTGGCAAAATTGGCTGCCGCTAATTCAGGAGCTTCATAAACAATTTCTTGATGAGTAATTTCCTTTGGTTGAATTACTTTTAACTTCAACAATTCAAAAAAGCAACGAGCGGTAGCATCTACATCGTAAGCAGCATCGTGGGCATCTCCAAATCCTTTATTAAAAAGTTTGGTATGCAAATCGGTTAATGTAGGGAATTTATAGCCTCCTCCTCTACCTCCCGGTATGGCACAAAAGTCGATACTCGATTTCATGGTATCGAGGAGTTTTTTTTCTGCCAAATTGTTAGTGATGGCTAATCTGTACAGCTCTGCTCCAACTATATTGATGTCGAATTCTACATTGTGACCAACGTTATAGGTGGTTTGTGCTACATCTTTTAAAAATTCTTCCAGCACAAAACGCAATTCTTTACCATCTTTTAACGCTCTTTCGGTGGTAATGCCGTGCACATTGGCAACAGCAATAGGAATGTCAAAACCTTCGGGTTTTACAATGTAATTTTTGGCAGAAAGCAGTTTTCCGGTATCATCGTGCAGTTGCCACGCCAACTGCACCATTCTGGGCCAATTATCCGAATCGGAAACAGGTGCGTTATAATCTCTGGGTAAGCCTGTGGTTTCGGTATCGAATATTAAAAACATAGTAATGTGCTGCTAAAAAAGTGAGTGGATAAAGTTACTAAAACAGACCACTTTTTTTACCCCTAAAATAAATTATAACCAACATTTTTTTAACAAGTAGGTATTGGTTTAAAAACTTCTAAATACAATACAAGGTTGTTAGCCACAAATACACGAATAAAATATTGTTAACCACATAGCGACATAGCAATTCATAGCTCCAAATAAGTAAATTTAGCTTTACATAGCGTTTCCATAAAATGGAAACAAGCTATATAACCTATGTAAATTATTTAACTAGCTATAAAACTATGTATCTATGTGGTTAAATTTGCATCCGCTACTTCAAGCGTCCACGCTTGGAGTTTTAATATAGGTTTACTTGCATGGAGCTTCACTCAATGCTGATAAATTACGCTCCTTTGGAGCTTAGAAGTTTATTCTTAAGCGTCATTCCCGAAATTTTGTAGTGTAACGGAAAAATTATCGGGAATCTGTTTGATTTGAATAAAGTGTTGTGCTTGTTTTAGGTAATTTATTAGTAATAGATATTCTTGTCTTTCTTTTGTCTTGATACAAAAGAAGCAAAAAATCAAGACTGCTGATTAATTTGGGGTTTTCTAAGCGGTTAAATTTGCCACACAACCCAAGCCCTGTAACTGTTTTGCTTTTTATTACCAAGCAAAAGGAACTTTTGCCTACTCCTTGTTGGTTTTTTGCAGTTCAAGGATTGCTTACACAAAGCCCTCGCTAAATTGTAACCACAAGAAAACTAGCTAACTTAATCAAAGGTCGGTCTTTATATATTTTTAAACTTAGAATCTCTAAACTTTAAACCTTATAAACTCTCTATTGCCGTCATTCTCGAAATTTTGTAGTGTAACGGAAAAATTATCGGGAATCTGTTTGATGGAACACAGACTTTTTTACCGTTTTAAAAAGCAGTAATTTACCACCAGGTTAGAGGGTGGCGGGAGCGGAGGATTTATTCTTTTCACTTAATTAAATGTAACAGGTATTGAGTAACGCACCATTTTAATACTATCATTTAATACTTTTGGTTTCCAAAGAGGCATTTGATTTTCAAATTTTGTTTTCATTGTATTTATGTATATTGCATCTGGTTTGCAATTCTCGTCAGCGAGTATAGTAGGGCTGAAATCTGAATCTTATATTTTTCCTGTAGAATCCACAGAAAATATGACATACAATTTTACAGGATAACATAGTTTGTCTAAATCAACAGTTTCAATAAACTTTACTAGTGATACTGAAAAGTCAGTATCTGTATTACTCAATGAATCACTATCAGATTCATGTACAATACTACTATGTTTATGTTTAGAAGTAGAACATGAAGTCAGAAGCTCTAAAACTGATATAATAAGTAGAAATCTCAAATTAATTGTTTTTAATGCCCGCACAACGTTCCAGCTAAGCTACGTAATAACGGTTTGGTAGACAAGGATTAAGGATTATGTTGCTTAGCTATTGTTGGTTGCTGTTTTCAATTGATTATTTGTTATTAAATTTTTTATATGTAATGTGATTGTAACAACAAAACAAATTGTGATACTTATCCATAAAATGGAAATTCCATCTTTCATAATCATAATTGGTCCAATCGAAGCTATTATAGAAGTGAATATTCCTAAAACGCTTCCAATTCGCTTTAATGTTATAAAAAGCCAGCTTGAAATTAATGCATGAAATAAACTTGTCCATATAATAAAATGAGCTAATAATTCATTGAATTCAATTTCTGGACCACCACTTGACAAAGCTAATGCAAATCCAAGGATGATGAAATTAACAAATCCAGTTATAATTGATATTGTTATTAAACTAATCTTCAATTGTAAAATTTATATTATAAGTTCTTAATTGCCCCCAACTATACGCTAATTTATTTTAATTTATAGCGTTTATTTTTCTTCTAGTGGTTATTAAATTCCCTCCAAATCTACAAAAAATAGTTTATAAACCAAGTGCCTATTTTTACCTATAAAAAACCCCAACCAATGACCTAAAATTTATTTTAACACCCAATAAAGGCATTTCGTCTTATTTTTTATTATCTTTATCGAAGTTTTTTCTGTTTAATTAATTGCATATTAACTTTATACCGGTAAAAATATGGCATGTCCCGAAATAAACTTATTGGAAGAACTAGACAGTGTTTCTTCCATTCACCAGCTTAACAGAGATGATATTGATGCCCTGATGTTAGCTTGTGCTCAAAAAGCTTCTCAGTTATTTGAAATTGAACGTGTAAACGCTTGGTTGCTCAACAAAAATAAAGATGCCATCATTTCTATTGGTGAGTACGATACTCGAACAAAAAAATTTAATAAAAACACCGTTATTCCATCAAAAGATTGCCCTAATTATTTTAAATCCATTATTAAAAATAAAATTATTTTGGTGGAAAATGTTTATACTAATTCTGTTACTTCAGAACTAACAGATAACTACCTACGCCCCAACAACATTATTTCTTTAATGGATATTCCGCTTAGAATGAATGGCGAATTAATAGGCGTAATGTGTCTGGAAAAAACAGGTGATGCAGAACGAGTTTTTAGTAAAGATGAACAAACCTTTGCCTTGGGATTAGGATTTTTAATCTCCTCTAGCTTAGAGGCAAGAAAAAGAAGGGCCATTCAACACGATTTGGAAAAACTACTGGAAGAAAAAGAATTGCTCATTAAAGAAATTAATCATAGAGTAAAAAATAATTTTTCTATCCTGATAAGTTTATTGCGTTTGTCTAAAAACAAAAAAGGCAAGAAAAAAACCGAAGAGTTTATCAATGATTTTGAGCAACGCATTAATGCTATGCTTAAAATTCATGAAATGTTAAATGCTTCGGAAAGCTACAGCGAAGTTAATATTTCTTTTTACCTGTATAAAATTGTATCGGAGTTTAAAGAAACTTTTACTCAATTGGCTATTACTTCCGAAATTGAAGATAGCGATACCATGATGGATTCTAAAAAAGCACTCCATTTGGGATTAATCATTACTGAAATACTGTTGAATGCCGCCAAACATGAAACCGCTAACGGTAACCATCATTTAGAAATAATAATGACCACACACCATAATAAAAACAAGCTTACCATACACTTACCCGGCAAGGCGTTTAATTTTAACGAAAAGTTAAACGATGAAACATTAGGTTTGTCTTTAATTAAAGACTTAGCTGAAAGTATTGATGCCACCACTCACTTTCCAAAAGAAAATAACGGGTTGTATTTGTTTGAGTTTTGATGAGTTTTACGATTAATAAAACACCAATTAACACTAATTACACCAATTACTTCGCTTTATTACAAGAAAAATTGAACACAAAAAAACATCTTTGATGTTTTTAAATAGTTGCTGTACTATCAACTCACCCCAAGTTATCTTGCGATAACTTTTCCCCCTCTCTTTCAAGAGAGGGATGCAGGGGAAAGTTGGTGCAAATTGCTGCAATTGTATTAATTATCATCTACTAAACCCATACACTCAACTGTGTCTTTTCGGTTTTTCATGTAATACTTGCTAAAATTTGGTCAGCCCAACTATTAGGCGTAATTTTGTATAAATCAAAAAAATAAAATTTATAATGAGTACAAACAAAGTAATTTCAGTATCTTACAATTTACACAAAGATACTGCTGAAGGAGAATTAATCGAATCAACTGAAGGTAAAGAGCCTTTGAAATTTTTATCAGGAGTTGGTCAGATGATTCCTGATTTTGAGAACAATATTGTTAATTTGAATGAAGGCGATGAGTTTTCATTTGGTATAAAAGCTGAAAACGCTTACGGAAAAAGAACTGACGAAGCTATTATTGAATTGCCTCAAGATATCTTTAAAAAAGACGGACAACTTGTTCCTGAAGTGGTAGTAGATAATGTGTTACCTTTGCAAGATCAAAATGGAAACGTAGTTCCTGCAAAAGTAGTATCTATTAATGAAGCTACTGTAACGGTAGATGTTAACCATCCGTTAGCCGATCAAGATTTACATTTTACCGGAAAAGTAATTGAAATGAGAACTGCTACAGCTGAAGAGCTTGACCACGGACACGCTCACTAATTTCAATAATTAGGTTTAAATACAAAAAAAGCAGCTAAGGTTTTAGCTGCTTTTTTTGTATCCTTTTATTTATTAGGGTCATTCCAATTTTTTTCTTTTCCTGTTTTTTCAAGTGTAACTTCAACATCTTTTTGATATGTCCACTTAGTTTTATCAAGTGTAAGAGCATCAAACGTGTCTAAAGCCGGACCATAATACTCATATATTCCCTTAACTCTAGAGCTTGAAGGCACTAAAAAATCAAAAACTATTTGTTTTTGCTTTGGATGATATTTTAATGACATGGATGCCATTTTAGCGTATTCAAAAATTACTCTGCGTTGGGTTCTTCGTTCCATTTTAAAAATAGGAGCACCTAATTTAATGTTTCCTTTGTCATCTATTTCTATTACATCTATCACTTTTTTGTTGGTTAATAAGTTGTTGCCATCCCACCCCAAAACAGTATAATATTTTTCTCCTAACTTCTTATCATGAATGATTTCGTAATACAAAGCTCCAAACCAAAAATTAGGGGTAAACGTTTTTGTTTCCAATTTTTCTAATTCATCAGATTTATCCATTAATTCATTTAGCAGGATTGTTCCTTCATCCGTTTTAAATTGAGTATAAGCAAAATAAGTGTAAGTTCCGTTGGTATGAGGCAATGCCCAGTTATAAATTTTAAGTCGGTGAGCTTGTAAAACACTCAACTTCTCTACCTTACCAAAATGAGCATAAAAAGAAGAATCATTGGTTAAAAGTTCTTCCATTATTCTTTTAAAATGAGTGTTGGCTTGCTGCTTATCCTCGTCAGACACACTTTCAATAATGGCATTCCCAAATACATTTAATGAATCAATTTTTGATTTGAAATAAACCGAAGAATCAAGCTGCGACCATGCTATTGTTGGAAATAAAATAAGTAAGCCAATTAATTTGATTTTAATTATCGTCATAGTGTTAATTTAAAATAAAAACCGCATATAATTTTTCAACTATACACGGTTTTTACTTGCTAATATTGTTCCACTTACTTATTTTATAAGTGTAACCTGTCTTTTTTAGCTAACAATTCTTCTTCTGTTTCTCTCACATTTTCATCGTCCACACAACAATCTACCGGGCAAACTGCCGCACATTGAGGTTCATCATGAAAACCTTTACATTCGGTACATTTATCAGGAACAATGTAGTAAAAATCTAAACTTACCGGTTCTTGAGCATCATCAGCACCAATAGAGCTTCCATTCATTAATTCATAGTTTCCGCTAACTTCTGTACCATCGCTCATTCTCCACTCATCTCCACCTTCATAAATTGCATTGTTAGGACATTCCGGTTCACATGCCCCGCAATTAATACATTCATCTGTTATAATTATTGCCATTGTAATCAAATTTAATGTTAGTAATTTTGACCGCAAATCTACGAAAAATTATAATGGATTTAATGATAAAAATCAATGTCTTTGCTCAACTTGGAAATTTTTTACAACAATTTGCAAGCAACCAAAAAACACCCGAAAATCAGCACCTTAACGAGTTGTTTTACGATGAAATGGAACAACTTATTTTAAGACAAAAAAGTTTAAACGGCTGGTTTACAGAAAACAATGTTAGAAAAGCTTTGGGAGAAATTTCACTCATGCTTTCTGAAAAAGCGTTAACCGATTGGGTTAAAAACTATCCAATGGCTACATCATCAAAAAGAATTGGTGTTATCATGGCGGGAAATATTCCTGCTGTTGGCTTTCACGATTTTTTATGTGTGCTGCTTGCTAATCATGTTTTTGTAGGAAAATGTTCTTCTTCGGACAACACATTAATTAAAAAAATTGCTGAAATTTTAATACACATCCATCCGGAATTTAAAGAGAAAATAGTTTTTACCGAACAATTTAATAAAAACACGCCTGCTGATGCTTTTATAGCTACAGGAAGCAATAACTCTGCTCGTTATTTTGACTATTATTTCGGAAAATTTCCATCCATCATCAGAAAAAATAGAAATAGCGTAGCTGTTATTAACGGAAAAGAAACCAAGGAAGATTTTGAACAATTGGGCAACGACATTTTTAGTTATTTTGGTTTGGGCTGTAGAAATGTTTCTAAATTATATGTTCCTCAAAATTATGATTTTACTTCTTTTTTTGAAGGAATTTTTCCTTACGGAGCTGTGGCAGAAAATAACAAGTACGCCAACAATTACGACTACCACAAAGCCATTTATTTATTAAACAGCGAGGCTCTTTTAGATAACAATTTTGTTTTATTAAAAGAAGATACATCGCTTACATCGCCTGTTGGAGTGCTTTTTTATGAAAAATACACTAACTTGGAGCAACTTACAAAAGAGCTACAACAAAAACAAGACGAAATTCAATGTGTAGTAAGTCAAACAACATTGTCGTTACCCACCATTAACTTTGGTAAAGCTCAATCGCCAAAACTTACAGACTATGCCGATGGGGTGGACACCATGGCGTTTCTAACACAATTATAAATATAGATTTTACCTCAACATGGAAAGCATTAACAGAAACCAACTTATTGATTTAGAAATACAAAATGTAGCTTTTGGTGGCAAAGGAATTGCTAAAGTTCCTACCGCTAAAGGCGATTATGTATTGTTTGTCCCTAATACCATAAAAGGACAAAAAGTACGTGCCAGAGTAGTAAAGCGAAAAAGTAAATACGGAGAATGTAAATTAGTAGAAGTATTGGAAAAATCGCCCGATGAAGTTAGTATTCCCTACCAAGCTATCTCAGGGGCTCCTTACGCCACTTTACCTTTAGACATTCAACATGAGAACAAACAAAGTCAGGTGTTGGATATTTATCGAAAAATTGCTCGCATTACCAATGTGGAAGAATTGTTTGATGAATACATCGTTTCGCCCAAAAATTGGCATTACCGTAACAAGATGGAATATTCCTTTAGTGCTATTGGCTACGATGTGGAAAAACAAGAAGAGTTTGATGGTTTTGCTTTGGGATTCAAAAAAAGAGGAACATGGTGGATAGTTGAAAATTTGGAAAAAGACAGCGGACTTTTTGATGGTGATTTTGAAAATGAACTTAAAACCATTAGAGCATTTTGCGAACAATCGGGCTTACCTGCTTGGCATCCTCCAAAAAAAGAAGGATTTTTTAGGTATTTGGTAGTTCGAAAAAGTTTTCTTTCCGACAAACTCCTTGTAAAATTAGTTACTTCGAGCGATGGATTAGAACGATTTGATTTTAACGCTTTTGTTCAGTTGCTAACGCAGCTTTTTCCTAACAGATTAGAAGGTATTTTACACATCACTAATGACGATATTGGCGACAATGCACAATCGCGATTAGGGAATGAAACCCTGCTTTACGGAAATCCATTTATTACAGAAAAGTTGCTGGGATTAACCTTTGAAATAAGCATGCAAAGTTTTTTTCAGACCAACCCGCTATGTGCCGAACTGCTATATAAAAAAGCTACTTCCTACGCTGTGGAAGGAAAGTCAGATTTTAGCAACAAAACCATCATGGATTTATTCTGTGGCACCGGTACCATTGGGCAAATTATAGCCTCTACTACCAAAGCTAAAGTAATTGGTGTTGACATTGTAGCAGAAGCTATTGAAAATGCTAAAGAAAATGCTGCCAAGAATAAAATTGACAATGTTACATTTTACGCTGCTGACGTCAATAAGTTTTTGATGGAATATCCGGAGTATTCAGGAAAGATTGATACCATTATTTTAGACCCACCTCGTGCAGGTATTGCCAAAAAAGCACTGCATCGAATGCTGGATTTAGGAGCAAACCGCTTGGTTTATGTTAGCTGCAATCCGGCAACCCAGGCTCGAGACATATTGGAAATAAAAGAAAAAGGGTACGAACTAAAAAAATTCAGTTTGGTGGATCAATTTCCTCATACCTCACATGTGGAATCTGTTTGTTTGTTTGAAAAGGTGAGTAACTAAAGTTCACACAAAACAATAAACCACATAGATTTATACCTAGTTAAAGAACTTACATAGTATATTTAGTTTGTTTCCATTTTATGGAAACACTATGTTTTTGCTAAAAACCTACTTATTTGGAGTTATGAATTGCTATGTCGCTATGTGGTTAACCTCATTTTATTCGTATATTGAAGCTAACTTCATTCCAACTACCTAGCATTGTTGTTTGAAGTTTTTAAACAACCTATCTTCTATTTGGTAAAAAAATTATTTTAGTTATACTGAGTGGCTTTTAGATTAAGATGGTTTAAGTAATTTTGAATAAAACTAAAATATTCACTCATGAAAAACCTTACAATTATGATTTTACTATTCGGGTTATTTTCCGGCTGTAATTCCAATGCCCAAGATACTACCAAAACTTCTATCCATCAATTTTCATTTACCGACATAAATGGCAATGAAGTAAATATGAAAGATTTTGAAGGAAAAAACATTGTTATTGTTAATGTGGCTTCTGAATGCGGGTTTACGAAGCAGTACGAAGATTTACAAAAACTACATGAAGCTTACAAAGAAAACACCGTAGTAATTGGTTTTCCTTGTAATCAGTTTGGCGGACAAGAGCCCGGTTCGGAAGAAGAAATTGAGACCTTTTGTAAAAAGAATTTTGGGGTAACTTTTTTACTTTCTTCAAAAGTAGATGTAAAAGG
>DATGOR010000319.1:0-4752 GCA_035305805.1 Vicingaceae bacterium
TACATTAATTATTACAATTTAGTGTTAGATATGGTTAATCCTGGTGGGTACATTATTGCCGATAATGTATTGTGGAGTGGAAAAGTAACCGAACCAATTGAAAAAATGGATGAAGACACCAAAACATTGGTGGATTACGCCAAACATTTAGCTAACGACAACCGTGTGCAACAAGTTATTTTTCCTATTAGAGATGGATTAATGATAGCACGCAAAAAATAAAATATCAATATTAAAAGTTAATAGTTTGAGGTTTGAAGTTGATAAAATGAACATCAAACCTCAAACATCAAACCTCAAACCTTAAAACATCAAAACCTATGAACTCACTTTTTTTACTAAGAATAGTTGCTTTTTTGGAAGGCTTGTCTTATCTTGCACTTTTATTTATTGCTATGCCAATCAAATACTTATACGACAAACCCGAAGCTGTAAAACATACAGGAATGGCTCATGGAGTTTTGTTTGTGGCATATTTGGTATTGCTTTTTATTGTTCATGTAGAACATAAATGGAAACTTTCTCAAACCTTTTGGGCATTTGTAGCATCATTAGTCCCTTTTGGAACTTTTTATGCCGATAAAAAATGGTTTAGAACAGTAAATTAGTAGTTAACGTCTAAAAAAATTTATAAATGATTTTAACCATTGACTCACCCCTAGTTATCTTGCGATAACTTTTTCCCTCTCTTGAAAGAGAGGGGGTAGGGGTGAGTTGAGACTAGATATTTAAATGATCCATAATAATTTTAACACTAAAAAATCATCAATCAATAACCAACACTTAATCATCTATGAAAAAATCACTTTCTCTACTTATTGTAGCTTTTTTACTTTTCCAATTTGCGTGTAAAGACAAAGAGCAAAAAAAAGAATCTGCTTATAAATACGAGTATGAAACCGTTGAAGGCGATGGACTAAATACCTTAATCTACACACTTGATAACGGGTTAAAGGTTTATATGTCCATCAATAAAGACGAACCTCGTATTCAAACCAACATTGCTGTTAAAACAGGAAGTAAACAAGACCCAGCTGATGCAACAGGTTTGGCTCATTACTTAGAGCACATGCTTTTTAAAGGAACTTCTAAAATAGCAACCGTAAATTGGGAAGAAGAAAAGAAAGTGCTGCAACAAATATCTGATTTGTATGAGCAAAGACGTGCTACTACTGATGAAGAAGAGCGTAAAAATATTTACAAAAAGATTGATAGCTTATCAGGTGTGGCGGCTCAGTTTGCGGTGCCAAATGAATATGACAAAATGATTAGTTCTTTAGGAGCAAAAGGCACAAATGCCTATACTTCTACCGAAAGAACGGTTTACATTAACGACATTCCTGCTAACGAATTTGAAAAATGGTTAAAAGTAGAATCAGAAAGATTTAGAGAGTTGGTGTTGCGTCTTTTCCACACCGAGTTAGAAACTGTTTACGAAGAATACAACAGAAGTAGAGACAACGATTATTGGTTGGCTTATGAAGCAATGTCTGCCAATTTGTTTAAAAATCATCCTTACGGAACGCAAACGACCATTGGAACGGGCGAACACCTTAAAAACCCTTCCATGGTAAAAATTCACGAATATTTTAATGAAAGATACGTTCCAAACAACATGGCTATTATCCTTGCCGGAGATATTGACCCGGATAAAACCGTAGATTTAATCCAACAATATTTTGGAGATTACCAAAAGAAAGAAGTACCTGCATTTACATTTACTCCCGAAGAAGAAATTACCGAACCAATTGAAACAACAGTTGTTGGACCGGATGCCGAATGGGTAAATGTAGGGTACAGATTACCGGGAATAAACAACGAAGATACTTACATTTTACCGTTGGTTTCTTCTTTACTTTATAACTACCAAGCAGGATTGATTGACCTGAATTTAGTAAAAGACCAAAAAGTGCTAAGTGCCAATGCTTACGATGATGTAAGTTTTGATTATTCTACTTTTATGCTAAGTGCTACTCCCAGAGAAGGGCAAAGTTTAGAGGAAGCTCGCGATTTGTTGCTAGCTCAAATAGAAAAACTTAAAACCGGAGATTTTGAAGATTGGATGTTGCCTGCGGCTATCAAAAACTTTAAACTACAAGACCAACAACGTAATCTTTACAATGGTTACAGAGCTTACAAAATGACCAATGCCTTTATTTTAGAACAAAATTGGGCAAACGTGGTGAAAGAAAACGATAAAATGAGCAAGGTAACTAAACAACAAATTGTTGATTTTGCCAATAAATACTTTAAAAACAACTACGTAGTAGTCTATAAAAAACACGGAGAGGCGAACAATCCGAAAGTAGAAAAACCTGAAATTACCAAAGTGGAGTTAAATAGAGACACCGCTTCAGTGTTTGCTCAAGAGTTTGAAAAAATGGATGCCACTCGTTTAGAACCTGTTTTTGATGATTATTCAAAAATTAACCAGTCTGAAAAAATAAATGGAAACATTCCATTTTATTACATGAAAAACACTAAAAATGAACTATTTAATTTAGAGTATATTTTAGACATGGGCTCTTACAGCGATAAAGAAATAGCGTTGGCAGTTAAATATTTAGAATATTTAGGTACCGATAAATATTCGGCTAATGAGCTTCAGGTGGAATTATTTAAAAGAGGACTAAGTTACAGTGTTTATGCAGCCGGAGAACGTGTGTATGTTTCTTTAAGCGGTTTAGAAGAATCATTTGAAGAAGGCGTTGAAATGTTTGAACATATTTTGGCAAATGTTCAACCTAACCAAGAAGCTTACAACAACATGGTAGAAGGCATCTACAAAGAGCGTAAAGATAATAAGTTGAGCAAGTTTTATATCCTATATCAAGGAATGTTTAATTACGGACGTTATGGAGAAGACTCGCCCATCAAACATATTTTTAGCAACGATGAGTTGAAAAATATAGACATCAACAACCTAATTGCTAAAGTTAAACAACTTACATCGTACGAGCACTATGTGTATTATTACGGAAATAAAGAGTTGGCTGAAGCTAAAAGTATTTTAGAAGCAAAACACAAAACCCCTGAAAAACTAACTCCATTAATTCCTGCTAAAGAATTTAAAGAGTTAGATATTAATGAAAATAGAGCTTACTTTGTAGATTATGACATGGTACAAACAGAAATGCTGATTTTTGCCAAACAAAAACCATATACCGAGAGCGATATTCCTATGATAAACCTGTTTAACGAATATTTCGGTAGTGGACTATCTTCTATTGTTTTCCAAGAAATAAGAGAAGCTAAAGCATTGGCTTACTCGGCTTATTCTTATGTAACCACTCCAAGCAAACCAGACCGTTCGCATTATGTGCAAGCCTACATTGGTACGCAGGTAGATAAACAAAAAGAAGCTACCAAAGCCATGTTAGAATTACTTAACAATATGCCTGAAGTAAACGATCAGTTTGAAGGAGCAAAATTAGCCGCCCTTAAAAAAATTGAAACATCAAGAACCAAGGAAAGCAGCTTGTTTTGGAGGTTTTTAAGTGCCAAAGAATTCAATAGAGATTACGACATTAACACTAAAGTATATCCCGCCATTGAAAAAATGCAATTGAGCGACCTTAAAACCTATTTTGATGAAAATATAAAAGGGAAGAAACACGCCTTTTTAGTAATAGGTAATAAAAAATTAGTAGATAAAAAAGCCTTATCAGAATTAGGCGAGTACAAAGAACTTACCCTAGAAGAAATTTTTGGGTATTGATAAATTGACAATATAGAGCGGCAAGATTATCTTGCCGCTTTTTTATGAATTTTATTTGTTTCACCACATCACTAAACCCTCTGCTAAAATAGCAACGCTTCAGCTTAGTGCTTACAGGGGGGGGTTAGATGTTGGAACTCCAAAGGGAGCAACAGCAGATCAGGTTAAACAGATTAAAAAAGTTGTTGAGTATGCTAAAGAAAAGGATATAGAAGTTATAATTAATGTAATTAAATAATTTAATGAAGGCATGTAATATATTTAAAACTGAAAGTGAGTACAAGATTGTTACGCAATCAATGACAGAAGATGGATTTCTTCTTAGTGTTCTACCAGCTTTTGTGATTGGTGTTGACTGTAGTAATGATGAATTAAGGGAATTAATAGTTAAATCACTTAACAGTAGTCAAGCTAATATTAAAACTCCAAAACGAGATGATTATCCTATTCTTCAAAAACAAGTTTTACAAGCTATTAATGAAAAATCATACTCAGCTCTATATAAAAAAACAAATAGTTGTGATATTAGGTTAGAAAATAATACTCTAAGTATTTTTCCAGAAAAATTATTTACATTAGGAAAACCTTCTGATGGTTTAACTATTGTCAAAGAAGAAAAGGTTGAATTTAATGAGTTCTCTGAATTGACTGAGAATATCATTAATACCATTAGGGAAAAGCTAAATATTCAGTTCAGATAGGATTAAGGATTATTATACAGTTTTGCTTGAATAAGTCCGGTAGTGTTACTATTTATCTGTTTTTTTAAAATTAAAAAACGTAAATAGTTGATAATTAAGATAAATATAAAACAAAAAATTAAAAATGCAGAGGTATAAAAGTAAGTTTGAGGCAAAAAAAATGCTTTAAATCGCTTCTAAATCCATTTATACCCCTGTACGTCCTAAGTTGTAGAAGTACGAGCTAAGTTTTGCGAGGGCAATGTGGGTAGTTACTTAGGTCGGGTAAAACAATTCCACACAAAAGATGTATTTTTGTAAACATGTCAGAAAAATACAAAACACATAGTGATG
>DATGOR010000320.1:0-11629 GCA_035305805.1 Vicingaceae bacterium
GTTCTTTTTATATAGTAATAAAATGATTGACCAAAAAATTGATTACATTCATAATAACCCTGTTGAAGCTGGCTTTGTTAATCATGCTTATGAGTGGAGATTGAGTAGTGCAAATGAATTTAGTCCTATAAAAGTTGATGTGTTATGAAAAATAAAATCACTAAGCCCTCTGCTAAAATAGCAACGCTTCAGCTTAGCGATTACGGGGGGGGTATAAAGGGGTTAGTATAAATATTAAAAGTGAATCAAATGAATTGCCAAGTGAATGACTTTAAGAACAAGCTATTATTACAATTAATTGTGGTATTGATATTATCATATTTAATTATGATATTTTTTATAATTGTGTCTGATAAAACGGGTCCTAATAGTCAAGGAAAATATATCCTTTTGAGAATTTTTTCTTTTTCTTTCTTTTTCTTTAAAGTAGGAGGTATTTCCATAATGTTATGTTATATCCTTAATAAAATTAAAAAGGTTAAATATATTTTGTATTTAATGCCATTAATTTATTTTATTATTTCTCAATTTTTTGAGAAGGGAAATGTTATCATTAATATTATTTTACCTGTAATTATTTTTTTCGGTATTATCGGTAGTGTAACTATTTATCTGTTTTTTAAAAACAAAAATGTAAATAAGTGAAATAAACGTTCTTTAAAAAAATTGTAAATTGGAATTGGTAGGTGGTAAAGATTAAATGCTTAGCTACAAGCTAAAGCATAACAGTGCGGTGCACATGGAGCTGAAATATCAGAAGCGGAGGAGGCAGCATTTAGGAAAAGAGTAGTTAGTTTTTCAAAAAAAGTTTTCAAAAAATATAAAAAATCTGTTTGGAAGTATTATGGTGTGAAAAATAATCATGATGGTTCGACTGATTATTTTGATTCACTTACTAAAAGTAAAAAATAAAATAAAATTAATATGAGTAGTAGTAAATTATTAATTATTGTCTTTATAGTTTTTATCTTAATTGTTGGATGTGATACTATTGACGACAAAATAATAAAATCCACTTATTGTTGGACACTTGAAGAGGTAATGTTTTATATTGACGAAGAAAAAACCAATGGAACTAAAGAAATAAATTTTGAAGAGATGAAGCATGTGTTCCTTGAAGACAAAGAACATATAAAAGTTATTGGAGTTAATAATAACATAGAAGATTTAGAATTTTTTATCATCAATGTGGATTTGATTTTTTATTATAAGAATGAGAAATTGGTTCTTTTAGAAAATACAAAGGATTTAGAATGTTGGTAGTGTTACTATTTATCTGGTTTGGTAGTGTTACTATTTATCTGTTTTTTAATTTTAAAAACGTAAGTAGTTGATAATTAAGATAAAAATAAAGTAAAAAATAAAAAATGCAAGGGTATAAAAGTGAGGTTGAGGTAAAAAAAATGCTTTAAATCCCCTGTACGTCCTAAGTTGTAAGCGTAAGAGCTAAGTTTTGCGAGGCCCCAACCTGTCCGTAGTTTGAAGCATTAGCAAGGAGTGATGGTAACTACGGACTTAAAACTACAATGTCAATCCACTACTTCATCTCAAAAATAGCAGAAAAAGTAATATTATAAACCGATTTTACTTGTTTTACAAAAAATGGTCGGTATTCACTCCCTCCGCTCCCGCTAGTAGAGGAATAAAAAAGTAGGGAGTTAGTTCCTGACTTACAGTAGGTTATGTTGTTGATTCCGTTTCTTCCAAAACCGTATCAGCCGGAGGAAATAAAAATTCGGAAGGTTTACTAAACAAATGCATCAACAAAAATTTAAAAAGTAAACCGGTTTTATTAAAGGCTACTCTTCGCGATTGTATGGCAACAAAAATGGCCAACCCAAAGCTAAAGAAAAAGTTCATAAACCCAATGCCTACAATGCCAATGCAAGTATAAACAAAGGTCATTAAGTCTATTTGTGTACCTACCGATGCCAATGCCAGCCCAAAATTACCCGAAGCAAAAGTTACGTGCTGTATATCTAACGGCAAACCTAAAAAAGCCCCTAAAGTTCCCATGGATCCCAAAAAAATACCCAAAAAGAAATTTCCTGCCAGGCTGCCTAAGTTGTTTCCGATATAGTTGCTGAATTTTTTTAACCAGCTTTTGGGTAAAATAAACCTTAAAAATGGTTGGTGATTAAGCCGTTCGGGTATGTTTTTAAATTTTACCGCATTGTCGTAATAACCGGAAATAATGCCTGATAAAAACAAACAAACGCCTGCAATAGCTCCATGCATCAATGAAAAACTTTCCCACGGATGAATGTTTTTGATAATTTTAAACGCTTTTGCATCTCCCAAAATATGGTCGCCACTTATCCAAAAATAAATAATGGCAATAGCCAAAGCTACCGGAAATGCTACAAACATATTTCCTACAAAAGCAATAAACTGACTGCGAAAAGTTTTTACAATAAGTTCCGACAAGTTTTTAATTGCTTCTTCCACAGATCCTTTTATATCTAAAGATGCTGCAATTCGCGAAGCTGTCATAGCGGGCTGTTTGGTAGCTAATGTAGAATGGGTAATATGAATGCCAATAAAACCAAAAGAATAATTCATGCTGTAAAGAAAAGCTTCGCCAAACGGAGCCAGTTTAAGGTAGTAAATAGCGGCTTTAAACCAAGTAAGGAAAGCAACAATAAAACCACCTCCCATTGCTGAATAAAGCATTTTAATGTATTCCTTTTTGGATGAAGTAATGTAGTGTTCTCCTGTTTTTCCGGCATGTTCGGTTATTTGGTAAGCCAACATTCCAATGTTTTTAAGAAACAATTCTTTAATACTGTTTTTCTTGTTCTCGAATTTTACCAATTGTTTAAAAAACAACACGCTTGCTAAAGGTTTTTCGTTAGCATTACCAAAAGTTAAGGTAAGTAAGGTTTTAATGCGTCTGATGTGCTGGTGCATTCGGTGCAAAATAAATGTGAGGGCTAAACCTGCTCCGCTAACTTTTTGCTCCTCACGAATGTTTCTGCTGACTACCTCGCATTGGTGAAGTAAGGTAAAACAAAGGGTTAATTTTTCGTCATCAATTTTAGGATGGTTGTTTGTTTCAGCATCCTGAATCAGGTCAATCAATTTTTTGTTCAATTGTAAAAACGGAGAATCAGAATGGATAAGATGTGGCTTTCTTTTTATGATTTCAGGGTCTAAACCAATGGAGGTAATTCGGTGCGTTAGAATTTCTAATGCGTTAAGTGATTTTTTAAACAAAACTGTTTGGTGTGTCGCTTCTACAGAAGAAAATAGTAGTGCAAAAAGTTCTTCCAACAATTCATTGGGAATTTTCTCTATCCAGATGAAGTCTGTTTTTTTATAAAAAAGTTGTTGGAACAAATCTCTTAAACTTTCGGGATTAGAGCTTGGAGGCAGAAGTATATGTGCTAGTTTGGTAAAGCTTTCGGAGAAAAAACCTTCGTTAGAGTGGATGCCTGATTCGGTTAATAATGAATTAGCATCTGTAGCCGATAAAATACTGAAAACATAGTGTTGCAGCGAATTTTTATAGCTGCTATTTGCTTTTAAAAGTTCAATTAGTTTTTCAATTCGCTTTGTTGCAACGGTATTTCTATTAAAGATTCCCGGGCGAATTTTATGAATCAGTGTTTTTAGCAAAGAAATATCTGCTGAAGGCTCTGATTGTTGTATTTGAATTAAAATTTTCTCCATCTACTATTGAGCTTTGGGTAAAATTATACAAAAAACAGTAAGTTCATTCGGTTGGGAAGTAAAGGAAATACTTCCATCAATATTTTCAACAATATTTTTTATCATAGCCAAGCCAAGCCCCATGCCTTTGTTTTTGGTGGTAAAACTGGGTATAAAAATTTTATCTTTTTGTTCATCGTTGATGCCTATTCCGTTGTCAGCAACATCAATTTTGTAGTGATTATTTTCTTCAGAAAGCTGAATGCTTATTTCTCCTTTTCTTTCGGTGGGGATAGCTTGTATGGCATTTTTAATTAAGTTGGTAAACACTCTTATCATCTGGTTTTTATCGGCAACTACAAAGGCAGCATTTATTTTCGGTTGAAAGGAAATGGTAAATTCATCTTTTTCCTCTTTGGTAAATAAATCTACTGTATTTTTAATAATCGGAATTAAGTCAATTTTTTCGGTATTGGCTTTGGGCATTTTGGCAAAATTGGAAAAAGCATCGGCAATATTGGCAAGGGTGTCAATTTGTTCTATCAGCATTTGCGAAGTGGCTTTTATTTTTTCAGCAACTGCGTTGGTATCATTTTCAGCAAATCGTTGCAAATGCTGCACACTTAGCTTCATGGGGGTAAGTGGGTTTTTAATCTCGTGAGCAACTTGTTTTGCCATTTCTCGCCAAGCACTTTCTCTTTCAGATTTGGCTAATTTCTGAGCATTGGCTTCTAGCTCTATTACTTTGTTGTTGTATTCTTTTACCAATTCACCAATTTCATCGTTGGAATTCCAGTGTATGGTTTCGTAAGATTTTCCGAATTGTAAGGTTTTTAATTTTTGACGAATTAAACGCAAAGGCTCGGACAAATAATTGGCAAAAAATACGGCTATAATCACAGAGATTAAGAAAAGCAATCCATAAATATTGATAAGTGCCGTAAAAAACTCTGATAATTCACTTTCAAAATCGTTTTGCTTAGCAAAATAGGGCAAGTTTACATACGCCAACAATTTATTTTTTCTGTTGGTAAAAGGAACGTAAGCTGATAAATAATCTAATTCGCCAATTTTTTCATCGTTAACATAAGCCACTCGTTTTCTTTGATGAATGTTTTTATAGGCATTTCTATCCATGCGTCTGCTAAGTAGCCCTGCATCGTAAATTTCGGGGCGAGAAGTTGCTAATAATTCGCCATTGGCATCAAAAAGGTTGATGTCGGTATAAAAAACATTGGAGAACTTAATTAAGTAATAAGTCATTTCATCCAGATGTTCGTGGGTTAAATTTTTGTGTTCACCAAATTTTTGGTCTAGCTCAATAATCAGCGATTGAACTTTTTCTTGAAGTATTTTTTTGTTTTTACTGACGTATTGTTTCTCAATGTAATAAGATGTTCCCCAACCATATAACAGGAAGGAAAGTAGCAGTGTAGAGATGATGAAAAATTGTATTTTAGAACTAAAATCGCTCAACGAAAGCAACCAACTAAACGGAGGCGTTTTAATAAAAATGCTAAGTATAAAGAAGATTAATCCTGTAATTAAAAAAAGATAGGAAAAAGTAGTAATGTAATCCACCCAAGTTTTTCTTTTCGAGCTTACAATAATGGTGGTGTGTTGGTCGCTTTGGTAAATAAGATGCTCGTTATTGGTGGTTTTTTGGGTAATAAATTGATACAATTTTGGTTGACTAAAAAAACCGGTCCATTCAGACGTATAATTCACATTTCCGGAGTTACTTACTAATTTTCCTTTACGGAATTTAGCGTAAGAATATTTATTGAATTGAAAAGATTTCTCAATTTCTTTTTGGTTGAGCAATAGCTCAGGATAACCTATTGCTCTGGAATAAGCTTGAGGGAAAAACTCAATAAATAAATAAGAATCGTTGCTGCGATTTAAAGAAGAATCTCTAATTACCAGGCTTCCTAAGTAGCTGCTAATACCATCGCTGGTATAAAGAAAGTTAAAATCTTCATTGATGTTTTCAGGTTGGTAAGCCTGATTGATAATTTTATTTTTAAAAAATTCAATACAATTTTTATCTTCGTTGGTTTCTTTAATAAAAATAGTATCGTTGTTAGTACATCTGTAAATGTTGACCAAATAATTGTTCCAAAATCCGCCAAAATATTTATTGTTGATGTAATCTTCAAATTCAGATTTTCTTTCCCAATATTCATGTAAATTATTTTGTAAAAAAGTATCGGCTTGCATTTTGGTTTTTACTTCTTTAAACAAAAACTCGGTAATAGGATCTTGTTCCTTTGCAATACTTTTTGCAACAAATTGTTTGTCCGAAAGTTCTTTATCAACACTATAGTCAATAAAACCTAAAGAAACATAAACGGATGTTAAAAAGGTGATGATAATAATTTTATTAAACTCTATTTTAGTAGAACTATCCTTATAGGAGAAAACCAAAATAACGGGAATAATCCAACTGCTATGGATGGGGGATAATCCATAAATTATTTTTCCTAAAACTATGGTAATGGAAGAAAGAAAAAGTAACGTAAGAACAAATTGTTTTTTTGGGAAAAGAGAGGTTGAAAAACGGGTGAAAGCTGTCTTTACCAGTACAATGGTGCTGGCATACAACAGCAATAAACCAAAAATCCCTACAAAGCTGTAAGCGTTTAGCTCAAGTATGTAGTTGATATCGAAATTTATTTTGGAGTTTTTTATTAATCCTTCCAACAAATCGGTAATTATCAGTGGTAAAATGGCAATAAACAGCATAAAAAAATAGGCAGACCATTTTTTACTGCTGTAGGTTACATTTTTAAATTTTACGGTAAAATAAATTAGAATAAAGAAGAAAATAATGTGGATTAAGAAATCGCCCAGCGAAGGAAAAAAAGAAGAGTGAGCATAAACTATTGGACTAAAAATTTCTTGATTAAACACACTTTCTGGCAGGGTGTAAATTGCCGTAAAAACTCTAATTAGTGCTAAGAAAATAAAAACCGCGAACAAATTCAAGGCTTTTAATTGGTGGTGTCTAATAATAAGAATGTTAATACCTGAAGTAATTAAAACAATGCCTATAAAGAAAAGTAACAAAATAATCCAATTGGTTTTTTTGTAAGTATTACTCGGAAAAGGTTTTTCGGTGAGGTAAAATAGCGTGCTGTCATCTACACTTTTAATAGGATACTTGCCTGTTTTAATAGAAACATCAAAATTGTTTTGAAACCTATAACTTGAATGAAATTCATTTTTAAGAAATTTATTTTCAATTTTAAATTGTTTTTTAATAAGTATAAGTGCCAGGTATTGCAAATCATTTTTTTCTTCAATAATGTATTGAAACCAACCGTTAGTCAATTGAATAGCCCCGGCTTCACTGTTAAAAACAGAAAGATTGTTCGGTAAAACAATGTTTCGGTTCGACCAAAAAACAGGGCGATTATTTTTTAGAACAAAAAGAGCAATTCCTTGATGTTCGTAAAGGCTATTTAGTTCCTGCTCACTTAAAAATTCGAAAGAAGTATATTTTTTTTGAGTTTTAAGAGCAGTTAATAATCTGCGTGTTTCTAATTCTTTTTCGTTCAGTTTTTTATTAAAATGTTGGGGGCTATCGGTGGTGATAGAAAAAAAAGTAGGCTGAAATTGCAAAATCATTAAAATAATGGTACCTGCAATTATTTGAAATAAAGCACTATGTTTTTTGGATAGTTTCATTAAGATGTAAAAATACGAAAGCTGTTGATATTTTTAATGTTGAACGATAAATTTGGAAAAGCAGCGAAAAAGTTGGCAATTAAAAAAAAATGGTAGATTTGCTTTATGGAAAAGCAAAGAATAGGTGTTTTAGGTGGTGGTAGCTGGGCTACAGCCATTGTAAAAATATTAACGGAAAATTTGTCGCAAGTTAATTGGTGGATGCGAGATACCGAAGCTATTGAGCATATCAAAAAATTTGATAACAACCCAAAGTATTTACCTTCTATTCAATTTGAAACCGAAAGGTTGAACATGAGTACGAATTTACAAGAAATTGTAGATCAGTCAGATATGTTAATTGTAGCTGTGCCTTCAGCCTTTATTGCTAAAGCTTTTGATGAGGTAAAAATAAAAGGTATTGAAAATAAGATAATTATATCCGCTATAAAAGGTGTAATTCCGGAATACAATCAAATACCGGCAGAATATTTTCATGTGAATTTTAATGTTCCATATAACAGAATAGGAATGATAGCCGGTCCTTGTCATGCTGAGGAAGTAGCAATGGAAAGACTTTCCTACCTTACAATAGCTTGTCAAAATTTAGAAATAGCTGAGAATTTAGCAGAAATAATGTCGTGCAGGTACATTAATACCACTACTTCAGACGATTTGTTTGGTACAGAGCTTTCAGCTATTCTAAAAAATGTTTATGCTGTAGCAAGTGGCATTTGTCATGGGTTAGGCTATGGAGACAACTTTCAAGCAGTTTTAATTTCAAGTGCCACCAGAGAAACCAAACGATTTATTGATGCCATTCATCCAATTCACAGAGATGTGAACTCTTCTGCTTACCTAGGAGATTTGTTGGTTACAGCTTATTCGCAATTTTCACGTAATAGAAATTTTGGTAGTATGGTAGGAAAAGGTTATTCGGTACGTTCAGCACAAATAGAGATGAACATGGTGGCAGAAGGTTATTATGCAGCCAAAGGAATTTATGAAATCAATAAAAAATACAAGGTAGAGCTACCTATTGTTGATGCGGTTTATCATATTTTGTATGAAAAAATTACTCCTATCATGGAAATGAAAATCCTTACGGGAAAATTGTCTTGAACTCATTTTTAAATTTACGCTTATGAGAAATGTTTTGTTAGCTATACTATGCATCACATTTCCGATGTTTTCTTTTTCTCAAAATCAACCAAATATGAGTGAAAATTTTGCTATTGTAATTCACGGTGGTGCCGGTACTATTCTTAAAAAAAATATGTCAGACGAACAAGAAAAGGCATATCAAGAAAAACTTCAAGAAGCATTAGATTCCGGTTATCTAGTGCTAAAAAATGGAGGAACTGCAATTGAAGCGGTTGAAAAAGCCATAGTAGTGATGGAGGATTCCCCATTGTTTAATGCAGGAAAAGGAGCTGTTTATACCAACGCAGCTACCAATGAATTAGATGCATCTATTATGGATGGCAAAACACTAAATGCAGGAGCTGTTTCGGGTGTAAGAAATGTGAAAAACCCAATAAAATTGGTAAGGCTAGTTATGGAAAAATCGGAACATGTAATGTTAAGTGGAAAAGGAGCAGAAGATTTTGCTAAACAACATCAAATAGAGATAGTTGATTCAACTTATTTCTATAATGAACACCGATTGAAACAACTGAATAAGATAAAGGATTCCGAAAAAATTCAGCTTGATCATTCTGATGATGATGAACAAGGTGATGTTTCAGAATTTAAAGACAGTAAATTCGGGACAGTTGGTGCAGTAGCGTTAGATAAACATGGAAATTTAGCAGCAGCAACATCTACAGGTGGTATGACTAACAAAAAATATGGCAGAATAGGAGACTCGCCTATTATTGGGGCCGGAACTTATGCTAATAATGCTACTTGTGCTGTTTCTTGTACCGGACATGGAGAGTTTTTTATAAGAAATGTAGTGGCTTACGATGTGGCTGCTTTAATGGAATACAAAGAAAAAAGTTTGATAGATGCAGCTAACTATGTGGTGAATGAAAAACTAGTAAAGCTTGGTGGTGATGGGGGCTTAATTGCTATTGACAATCAAGGAAATATTGCTATGCCTTTTAATACTGCCGGAATGTACAGAGGCTATAAAAAGTCAAATGGAGAAAGTGAGGTTTTGATTTTTAAAAATTAGTTGATAAGGTAAATAGTAAGCTTCAAACCTCAATCGAGCATACGAGTTCAACGAAGTTAAACCTTTAACTTAAGACTGCATTTCCTCTTCAATGGCAACAACACCTTTAAGCTCAGGGATGAATTTTTTAATGGATTCTTCCACACCGCCTTTTAAGGTCATGGCACTCATAGAGCAGGACTTGCAAGCACCAAGTAATCTTACTTTTACCACAAGATCATCAGTAAGTTCAATGAATTCAATATCGCCATCATCGTCTCTTAAAAAAGGACGAATTTGCTCCAAAGCTTCATTAATTTTTGATATTAATACTTGTTTATCCACTTAATAAATTTTAAGGCTAAAGTACATAAATTTAATTTGTTGAACAACCTTTGTTGTGGGTAACTTCTACTTTAGCTGTAGGAGCTAACGCTTCGTTTCTTTTTTCTACTTCTTTAATTACGTTATCAGCAAAATCCATAAATGCTTTAGATTGAGGTGTATTTTCTTGCATTACCGCAGGCCTTCCTGCATCTCCGGCCTCTCTAACACTTTGAACTAAAGGAATTTCTCCTAATAATGGTAAATTGAATTTTTCGGCTAAGTTTTTAACACCTTCTTTACCAAAAATGTAGTATTTATTTTCAGGCAGTTCAGCAGGAGTAAAATAAGCCATGTTTTCAATAAATCCTAAAACAGGTACATTAATTTGATCTAATCGAAACATTCCGACCGCTTTCCTAGCATCTATTAACGCAACATTTTGTGGGGTACTCACAATTACAGCTCCGGTTACAGGAACAGTTTGTACTAATGACAAGTGAATATCACCTGTTCCCGGGGGTAAATCAATTAGCATGTAATCTAATTCGCCCCAATTGGCTTCTGTAAAAAGTTGTGTTAACGCTCTTGTAGCCATTGGTCCACGCCAAACTACTGCTTGGTCGGTATTGGCAAAAAAACCGATTGAAAGTAGTTTTACGCCATGACTTTCTATTGGTTGAATTAAGTTTCTGCCGTTAATTTCAACAGGCATAGGTTTTTCTTCTTCCACATTAAACATTAAAGGCATGGAAGGGCCATAAATATCAGCATCTACTAATCCTACTTTATAGCCTTTTTTAGCTAAAGCAACTGCTAAATTAGCTGTAATGGTAGATTTTCCAACCCCACCTTTACCCGAAGCAATAGCGATAATGTTTTTTACATGGGGCAAAACTTTGTTTTGTTTCGGCATTTCAGCTTCTTTTTTTATAGGCTGTATGTCTATATTTAATGTTACGGTAGTTCCTAAAACTCTGTCTAAATGTAACTGACATGCTTCAATAATGCGTTTTTTGTTGTGTAATGCCGGATTGTTAATTTGCAAGCTAAAACTGATGTTGTTTCCTTCAGCTTTAACATTGCTAACTAAGTTAAGTTCAACAATGTCTTTTTTC
This sequence comes from Vicingaceae bacterium, assembly GCA_035305805.1. GTDB lineage: Bacteria > Bacteroidota > Bacteroidia > Flavobacteriales_E > Vicingaceae > BRH-c54. The sequence continues at coordinate 10,921 of DATGOR010000320.1, forward strand.
AAATCCGGTTCAATAACAAAACTAAGTGCGTGTAATATATCTTTTTCTGAGAAACTCATATTGATGTAATATTTTTAGACAAAATTAAACATAAAAAATCCGTTTACAGTTCCAATTCTGTTAAAGGATTCCAAAAATGTTTTCTATGGAAATTTTTTATAAATATCGTTTCTTTTTGCAACAATGATTAACAGAATATTATTCTCTTTGGTGAGTTCAAATCCTATTCGGTAATCTCCTAAACGATACCTGTAGTAACTTTTAAAACCTTTTATCTTTTTTAGTTGCTTAATTTCTTGAAGGTTGTTGGCAGCTTTTAAGTTTTCAATAAATTTTAAGAGGGCTAGTTTAGTTTATTGGTCTTTTATTTTATCAAGGCTTTTGCTGAATGATTTATCAAAGAAAACTTTCATTTTTCACTAAGCTTTTTTAGAATTTCTTCCTCTTCTACGAATGTGTTTGTTCTTGCTTCATCCATAAATTGACCAAGCTTCATATCCTCTATATCAGAATTATCTATAATGGTCATTTTTACTCCTAATTTCTTGGCTAATTCCATTAATAATTTAATGGTTGATGCTGATTTGCCTTCTAATAAAATTGTTGCCATAATCTTTATTTAAGTGTAACAAATTTAAGAAATTAAAATCTTATAAATCAAAAACAGCATACTTTTGCTTTAAAGCATAAAACCCTGTTTATAGTTTCA
>DATGOR010000321.1:0-2895 GCA_035305805.1 Vicingaceae bacterium
GCTTTAGTATAAATACCACCACCAACTCTAGCAAATAATGCAATAGATTCAGCTCCTAAAGAGAATCCTGCTAATGCCTCTAAAACCACCGTCATTTCATCATAAAAATTCCCGCCTTCTGTAATAAACATCTTAACGAAAACCATGAAGAATAAACTTAATCCTAATACTGCTAAACCAGCAACCCCTAAGCCCATTACTGTACCACCACCAAAAGAAACTTTTAGTGCATTTGGTAAACTTGTTCGAGCTGCTTCAGTAGTTCTTGCATTTGCGTCAGTTGCTATTCTCATTCCAATATTTCCCGCCAAAGCAGAAAAAACCGCTCCAACCACAAAGGCAGGAACAATCAACCAATGCGTGGTTGGTACAGCCATTGAAATTCCAAATAATGCCAATGAAGCCACTACAACAAATACAGAAAGTAACTTATACTCTGCACTTAAAAATGCTAAAGCCCCTTCTTTAATGTTTTTCGAAATTTCCTGCATTTTCTCATTTCCGGCACTTTGTTTTTTTACCCATGCCATTTTAATTAGCATAAATAACAATCCTAGCACTGACAAAGCGATAGGTACAATAATTAAATTTGATTCCATTTTTAATTTATTTAATTTGTATTATAATAAGGTATTTTTTTTCAAGTCGGCAAAAGTATATAAAAATATTTAATGAGAAAATGTAAAGATGGGAAAATGTGAAAATGAGAGCATACCAACTATTGAAACTAGTTGAATTAAATTAGTAAAGGAATACGGAGTCTGTTTACAAATTAGCAAATAACAATAAACTAATTTTTATCCAATAACTCCTTTACCTAACGCCTAACGCCTAACTCCTACTTTATCTATACATTACTTGGTTTACCGCCTTGATAATTTTATCGACATTAGGAAGGTATGCCTCTATCAACGGAATGGAAAAACTCATAGGCACGTCTGCTCCTGTAACTCTAACTACCGGTGCATCTAAGTAATCAAATGCATCTTTTTGTACTTTAAAAGCTACTTCAGAAGCAATACAACCTAATGGCCATGACTCTTCCACACAAACTAATCTGTTTGTTTTCTTAACAGAGTTAATAATGGTTGCATAATCAATCGGACGAACTGTTCTTAAGTCAATCACTTCCACACTTACTCCTTCTTTAGCTAATTCTTGAGCAGCAGTCTTAACCAATTTCATCATTTTACCAAACCCTGCAATGGTAACATCTGTTCCTTCTTGCACTACATCTGCCACACCAATAGGCAACAAGTATTCACCTTCTGGTACTGGACCTTTGTCTCCATACATTTGCTCCGATTCCATAAAAATTACCGGGTCATTATCTCTTATCGCTGATTTTAACAATCCTTTTGCATCATAAGGATTAGAAGGTTGGATAACTTTTAAACCAGGACAGTTAGCATACCAATTGGCAAAATCTTGTGAATGCGTTGCTCCTAACTGACCGGCAGAACCTGTTCCTCCTCTAAAGACAATAGGTATTGGCAATTGCCCCCCCGACATATTGTACATCTTAGCTGCATTATTTATTATTTGATCTATAGCTACCAATGAAAAATTCCAGGTCATAAATTCAACTATTGGTCTTAAGCCATTCATGGCGGCACCAACAGCTATTCCTGTAAATCCATTTTCGGCAATTGGAGTGTCTATCACCCTTTTTGGACCAAACTCATCCAACATACCTTTACTTACTTTATAAGCTCCATTGTATTCTGCCACTTCTTCTCCCATTAAAAAAATGCTTTCATCTTTTCTCATCTCTTCGCTCATGGCTTCGTTGAGGGCTTCTCTAAATTGTATTTCTCTCATAATATAGTTAAAAATTTAAGGTTTGAAGTTCGATTAAACTAAAAACCTAAATCAATTCGGGTGTCAAAATTATTAAATTAACTTTTATTGGTAACGATTTTAATTATAAAAACTAATTTTGGTTTTTTATTTTTCAACCTTTAGTACTGTTTCATTATTAATAAAATTGCTGAAAATATCAACCTTGTTGTTCGCTATCTTTTTTCGCAAGAAAGGTTGATGGATTTTTCAGGCAATAAGGTACTGTTCCCTTACTACCATTTTGCTTCCGAAAAAATGCCTTTGCATATTACTAAACACTACAAAAACCCAAGTGATATCAAAGCTGATTTAACGTATTTTTTATCGTATTTCCACCCTATTTCTCTAAAAGAATTATTAGCTCATAAGAACAACCATGTTTCTATTCCAAAAAACAGTTTACACCTTACATTTGATAATGGTTACTGTAACTTTTATTCAGAAATAGCCCCTATTTTAAAAGAATATGAAATTCCGGCTACTATTTTTATTGCTCCTTCAACAATTAATAACAAGCATTTACCTTTTGAGTCTAAAAAAAACATTCTTGCTAATGAACTATGCTCCGATGCAGTGTTAGATTTTTCTCTTAGCCAAGAGGACGAATTAGACGAACTCGCTAAAACCTTTTCCATTAAATGGAGTGATTACCTTTCGGAACACCAACCATTTCTTACTTCAAAAGAAATTGGAGAACTAATTGGTAACGGATTTACCATAGGTACTCAAATTTATAATCACCCTGAAATTAGTATAGAACAACTTAAGCAACAAGTTATTTCGGAATCCCAACTACTAAAAAATCAATTTAACTTAGATTACTCCGTTTGTGCATTTCATTATTCAGACAAAAAATTAACCGCTGACTTTTTTTCTTCCATAGAAAAAAATATTGACGCTTCGTTTGGAATTAATGGTTTAATGAATGAAAACAGCCCCCATCATTATCAAAGGATATTGATGGATAAACCCCAAAAAGCTGAAGATATTTTAAAATTAGCTTACAGCAATTACTGGTTAAAAAAGTTATGCTTTAAAAACACCATTAAAAGG
>DATGOR010000322.1:0-2522 GCA_035305805.1 Vicingaceae bacterium
TCATTTCCAGCTTTCCTCTTTTTCCATAAAATTACTTTAATTGACGCCATAACAATGATTTAGCTATAAATATAAAACATTCTAGGTAAAACATTTTATGGTTTTTAGTGCTGCTTTTTGGTGTTTTTTGAATTTAAAAAAATATGTAATCAGTTGAATTTCAATTGTTTTGTGTTTTATTGATAAACATAGGTAACCTCTATTAACCTACTATTAAATTAATACATTTATTTCAAACAAAAGCTGCCCGATTGGACAGCTTTCTTCATTAAATGTGCAAGCAGCTACCCTAAACAAGCTATAAAGTAAATAACTACTAACTAATTGTCTGTTGTGAATTTAATTATAGCCTAGGTTAAAAACATACACCCATCAAACAATAACATACAAGATTCAAACATTTTATATAGCTCTAAGCAGCTATTAAGACTAGTTCTTTATAAGAATCGGCTTGTATGTTGTTTGGATTTTGTAATTTTTTTGGCCATTTATTCAATATTTTTATAAATGTCTTTTATTCTCTTTTTTCTATTTCAAATAAATTATTAAAAATGGCAACTTATAACCTTAAAGTCAACGGAAAAGATCAACAAGTAGATGTTAGTCCTTCCACCCCTCTATTATGGGTGCTCAGAGATCATCTTCAATTAGTAGGTACAAAATTTGGATGTGGTATAGCGCAATGCGGAGCATGCACCATTCATATTGAAGGTATTGCAGTTCGTTCTTGTCAACTACCGGTTTCAGCCGTTGGTGAACAAAAAATAACTACCATTGAAGGTCTGTCTGAAAATGGAGATCATCCTGTACAAAAAGCATGGATAGAACACGATGTCCCCCAATGTGGTTACTGTCAGGCAGGACAAATTATGTCTGCCACTTCCCTACTGAGTCAAAATCCAAATCCTTCTGATATAGAAATAGATCAGGCTATGAATGGGAATATTTGCAGATGTGGAACATATACACGAATAAAAAAGGCAATTAAAACTGCTGCTAACTCAAAATAATAAGAAAATGGCAACTGTAAAGACAACATTAGGAAGACGATCTTTTTTAAAATCCTCTGTATTGGCTGGTGGTGGCATGATGCTTAGTTTCAGTTGGTTTGCGGGTTGTGAAATCCCAAATAGAAAAGAAGCAGCTATAATAGAAATGCCCGAAGAATGGTTTGAATTAAATAGTTATATAAAAATTGGAGATAATGGAGTGGTAACACTTTTTAATCCTAATCCTGAATTTGGTCAAAATGTAAAAACTTCCATGCCGATGATTCTTGCTGATGAATTAGATGTAGATTGGAAAAATGTAATTGTAGAACAAGCTAACTTTTATCCTAAACGTTACGATAGACAATTTACTGGCGGGAGTCAGTCTATTCGTCAAGGTTGGAATATTTTGCGTACCGCAGGTGCTACCGCCAAAAGAATGCTTGTTACTGCTGCAGCCCAACATTGGCAAGTACCAGTTAATGAAGTTACAGCAAAGGCAGGAATCCTTTATCACACCGCAACAAATAAAGAAATCTCTTATGGTGAAATAGCTTCTCTCGCAGCAATACAGCCTATTCCAGAAGAGGTAGAATTAAAAGAAATTAAAGATTTTAAAATTATTGGAACCTCCAAAAAAAATGTGGCTGGAACAGCTATTGTCACTGGTAAACCTATGTTTGGAATTGATTATCAAGCAGAAGGTATGTTGATTGCCATGATAATCCATCCTCCTGCTTTTGGAATGAAACTTAAAAAGTTTGATGCTACAAAAGCCAAATCGATGCCTGGCATTAAAGATGTATTTAAAATAGATACCTTAAAGAGTGATTACGCAAGGAATTATTTTGACACCACAACTTTTACCGAATTAATTACAGTAGTTGGTAATTCCACATGGGAAGTCATGCAGGCCAAAAAAGAAGTGGTGGTCGATTGGGAGCAAGCTCCAGAGCATACTTTTCAAATGGATGCTAGAGGAGATAAAATAGCTATAAATGTTCCTGCAGGTTTGGAAAGTACTACTGTTCACCAAACTAAAATGAACCAGTATAATAAAAAACCTGGAAGAATTCTAAGAAAAGACGGAGATCCGGAAAAAGCATTTAAAAATGCAGCTAAAATATTGGAACGCACCTATTCTGCTCCATTTTTAGCACACAATACCATGGAGCCTGTAAATTGTTTTGCCAATGTTTCTGCTGAAAAAGCGGAGCTTTATGGCCCAATTCAAGCTCCTGAATTTATCATAGGTACATTATCTGAACGGCTGAAACTCCCTAAAGAAAAGATTCAAATTAATTTAGCCCGTATGGGAGGAGGTTTTGGACTTCGGGCTTATGGGCACCATATGATTGAAGCAGCAGTTATTTCTCAAGAAATGAAAGCTCCTATTAAGATGGTTTACACGCGTGAAGATGATATGTCTTACGGAATTTATAGACCTTCTTACACGGCCACTTACAAAGCCGCCATGGATGAAAATAACAATCTCATTGCGTTCCATGTTAAAGCAGGTGGGATTCCAGAATC
>DATGOR010000323.1:0-3146 GCA_035305805.1 Vicingaceae bacterium
CGAAAGTAGAGAACAAATTCTTCTGCAACATCTATATATTTTATTGAAGTTTCCTGTAATGAAAAGCTTTTGTAGAATAAAAAAGGTTCTAAACCTTCTTCGTCATTTGATTTATATGTGTTGTCTCCGTAAACAGATGGCTTTCCTTCACCTCCCATTGAAAGTGGCCAACTATAATCTTCACTGTATTTCTCAACTTTGTCGTTTGATATTAGACAACAATATATTCCAGCAGAATCGTCAAAGTCTTTAGAATCATCTTCATATATTTTCAACCAACCGTTTTTGATTAAGAACTTGGATTCAATTTCTTTTTTTTTGTCCTCTAAAAGAAAATAATCTTTCTCCATTTTTTATTCGTTCAGATTGGTTTTCGCCTTGTGGCTAACTTATATATAGGTCTGACTCAGTAAGACCTATACAACCATATTTAGGCAGATAAGCCTGATAAACTCAAAAAACCTGTCAGACTTATTTTTTCCAAAAATAAAAAAAAATAGTTTGTAAATCACTAAAACAAGCTGCGGCATTTCAAACGCTTGAACAACCAATTGGTTAACACATAGTCCAATCACGCAAACATTCCCTCGACAAGCTCGGGACAGGCTGACTCGTTTGTTTTATCACGAGGATTGCGATGTTTTAGGTGTTCCTGTTCGTCCGCTAAATGCGTACTCCAATCACACAAACATCGTCAACTTGTTCTAAATCTCCTTTCCAAGCATTAAATGCTTGGTACAACAGTTGTTTTTGTTCATCCATGCTTTTGTCGTAAATGGATAATAAAAGCTCCTTAAACTGTTTGTACATAAACTTTTTTCCTTTTGGTCCACCAAACTGATCGGCATAACCATCGGTAAAAATATACAAGGTATCTCCTGATTGTAAATTTATTTCGTGATGCGTGTAAGGTTCATTTCTAAAATGTTTGCCAATGGGTTGCTTATCGGGTTTGGTTTCCATAAGTTCTCCATTTCTAACAATATAAAGCGGATTGTTTGCACCGGCATATTGCAGTACTGCAGTAGTTTTATGTTCCATATTTGAAGTTTGAGGCGAGTTTAACCTCGAACCTGAAACATTAAACCTCAAACTACAAAGAGCTATATCCATCCCGTCTTTTACATCTTCACCACTTTTATCAAAGTGATTGATAACGATTTCTCTGGTTTTGTTTAATAACAAAGCAGGGTGGGGTGGTGAAGTTTCTAATAAAGCTTTTGAAAGTGCGTTAGCACAAACAACACTTACCAATGCTCCGGGAACTCCGTGTCCGGTACAATCGGCAGTCGCAAAAAATACAAGCCCCTCCCCATCCCTCCCCAAAGGGGAGGGAGTTTCCCCTCCTTCGGAAGGAGTTAAAGGGAGGGATTCCATCCAATAAAAATCGCCACTGACAATGTCTTTGGGCATATAAAGCACAAAAGACTCAGGGAGTTGGTTGTTGATGGTTTCTACAGCAGGTAAAATGGCATTTTGAATGCGTTTGGCGTACCTTATACTATCTACTATCTCTGTATTTTTTTGTTCTACAATTTGTTTCTGATTGGCAATAATTTCTTTCTGTTTTTGTGAAACTCTATATCGATTATACATAAAGATACTAAACACAATAATTAATACTGAAAAAGCAAATAAACCATATTGCTGGTTGCGTTTCGCTTTAAGCTCTGCTTGTTGTTGTGCAATTTTTGCTTGATTAAGAGCTTTCTCTTTTTCATAAGCAATGCTATCAGCAATGGCTTTTTTTTCATACAAGTATTGCATTTCTTTTTCTATGGAAGCCCTGGTATTTTCTTCGTTTGCTAAACTGTCTTTATAGGTAATGTGTAGTTTGTAAAAATCAAAAGCTTTTTCTTTGTTATTGGTAGCTTCGTATAGTTCGCTTAGCTTGCCCGTGGTGTATTTCATTAAATCTAAGGTGCCAATATCTTTGGCTATTTGGTAAGCTTCCAATAAATATTTTTCTGCAGTTGTAAAGTTCTTGGTAGCTAAATTCAAACTACCTATATACGATTTTTGATATCCAATTCCTTCTCTATTGTTTAAATTTTGATCAATTTCTAAAGCTTGTTGGTAATAATTTAAAGCTTTATCATAAACTTTTAACTCTTCGTAAACCATACCAATATTGCCTAAATGTCTTGCTACTCCTTGCTGGTTGTTGTGTTGCTTGTCAGCAGCTAACGCTTTTCTGTAGTATTCTAATGCTTTTTCTAAATTATTTTGATCATGATAGACTACTCCCATATTTCCCAAAGTAGTAGAAATGCTTCCAACTTCATTTATTTCCTTTTTTAACTCATAAGATTTTTGGTAATAATCCAACGCTTTGTTGTATTCTTTTTGGTCGTAATAAATAATTCCTATGTTGCCTAAGGTAATAGCTTGTCCTCTTTTGTTACCCATGAGTTCCTCTAATTTCAACGATTCAAAATAATACGTTAGGGCTTCTGCATATCTTCCTAACTCGTCCATAACCACGCCCATATTACCTAATAATGCAGCTTCTTTTTCTTTAAGCCCTAATTGCCTGTTGAGTTCTAAAGCTTCTGAATAAAGCTCAAAAGCTTCCGGGTAATTGTTTAATACCCAGGCACAATTTCCTAATTGGGAGGTTGCAAGTGCCTTTACTTGTAGTAATTTCTTTTTTGTTTGATCAGGAACATCAGTATTATTTTTAAACTTTTCGTAAATAGCAATACATTTTAAATATTGGTTTTTTGCTTCTTGATATTCGGAGTTGAAATAGTTAGATAAACCTTTTTGATAATAAACATCACTTAAATAATATTCAAGCAAAACTTCTTGATTAATTGTTAATTGAGAAATGTTATTTAAACGAATAATTTCAATAAGATTGATGGATTTATCATAAAATGAAATAGCGGAATCACTGTTAGTTTCTTGATAGAAATTCCCCATTTTTTTAGTAATATTCACAAGGATAGTATCTGCTATTTTCCCATTAAATTGTTGAGCAAATACCTGAGCTTCATGTTTTAATGAATCAAGTGATGAGCAATAAGCACCCACATGAATGACAATTAACAAAAATAGTGTATGGATGTACTTGAGTTTTTTCATGAATAACAAATGTAACCATTATGCTTAAATAAAAACAATACTTCTAATTTGTTAACTGT
>DATGOR010000324.1:0-8426 GCA_035305805.1 Vicingaceae bacterium
TACATTAACAGGGACTTATTCGGCTACACCAGCAGGTTTATCTATTAATCCTACTACAGGCGAAATCAATCCTTCGTTAAGCACACCTAACACTTATACAGTTACGTTTACCGTTGCAGCAACACCTACTTGTCCTCAATATCAAACTTCAACAACAATAACAATAAATGCTGCAGATGATGCAAGTTTTACTTATAATCCTACAACATTTTGTATTACAGGAACTAATCCAATACCTACTATAAATGGAACAATTGGTGGAACATTTACTATAAGTGCACCCGGGGTAATCAATGGAACAACCGGGGAAATAGATTTAACCAACAGTGGATTAGGAACATTTACGGTTTATTATAATACCAATTCAGCGGGAAATCCTTGTCCAAATACAGATTCAGTACAGGTTACAATAACTGCTGCACCAATTGCAACATTTAGTTATGATACTACACATTATTGTTTAGATGCAGCTAACCCTATCTTAACATTTGCTCCCGGAGCAAGTGGAGGAACATTTACATCTAATCCAACAACGGGAATTAGTTTAAATTCAACTACCGGATCAATTGATTTATCTACCAGTTCGGCCGGAGTTTATACTATTTATAACACCATAGCTGCCTCGGGAGGTTGTGCTGCAGCAATAGATTCAACAACAGTTGAATTATTACCTGTAGATGACGCGAGTTTTACCTATAATCCTACAACATTTTGTATTACAGGAACTAATCCAATACCTACTATAAATGGAACAATTGGTGGAACATTTTCTATAAGTACACCAGGAGTAATCAATGGAACAACCGGGGAAATAGATTTAACCAATAGTGGATTAGGAACATTTACAGTTTACTACAATACCAATTCAGCAGGAAATCCATGTCCTAGTTTGGATTCGGTTGTAATAAACATTGTAAATGCACCCGGAGCAACCTTTATTTATAATAATTCTCCATACTGTCAGGGAGACACTAATCAATTGCCTGTATTCTCTGGAAATAACTTTCCTGGTACATTTACAGCATCACCATCAGGCTTAATTTTTATCAGTCCTACTACCGGAGAAATAGATATTACTAATAGTGCAGCAGGTACTTATACTATCTATAACAATATTGCTGCATCAGGAGGGTGTGCTGCAGCGGTTGATTCTTTCCAAATTACTATTAACCCAAGCTTTTTTGTAGCTCAGTCAGCTCAAATTTGCCAAGGTGATAGTATTTTGTTGGGAGGAAACTTCCAAACAACTAGTGGTGTTTACAATGATACACTGTCAACCCAAAATGGATGCGATAGTATTATATCAACTACATTAACAGTAAATCCTACTATTGTTACTCAAGAAAATGCGGCCATCTGTCAAGGAGATAGTATATTGTTGGGAGGTGCTTATCAAACAACAGCCGGAGTTTACTATGATTCTTTATCAACAACGCTTGGGTGTGATAGTATAATAGAGACCACGCTTTCTATTACTCCTCAGAATACCATCTCAATAGACACTGTTGCTCCGTTATGTTTTGGAGATAATATAATTCTTACTGCTACAGGAAGTGGCAATGGTACAATCACATGGTATTCAGATGCGGGAGGTACAACTATTATAGGGACTGGTAGTCCATTAGTAATACCATCTACAGCAATTGGTACATTTACTATTTATGCGAATGAGGCAGGAGGGTGTGATTCTCCAATGGACTCTGTTCAAATTATAGTTGGTGGTGTTCAAGCAGTAATTAATGCAACGCCTACAAATGGTTCAACACCATTAAATGTATTTTTTGGCAATGGTAGTACAACAGGTGCTGGGGTATCTTATGTTTGGGATTTTGGAAATGGAAATACAGATACTATTTTTGAACCATCTCAAATTTATGATCAAACAGGTACCTATACCGTTACATTAATAGTAACTGATGGAATTTGTTCTGATACTGCAACCATTACAATTACTGCAATAGGTGAATCTGTTATTATTATACCAAATGTATTTACACCTAATGGAGACGGAAGTAACGATATGTTTATGGTAGATGGAGAAAACTTAGCAGAAGTTGAAGGGGTGATTTATAACAGATGGGGACAAAAACTATACGAGTGGAATTCTGTAACAGGAGGTTGGGATGGAAGAACACTTTCAGGAGAAGAGGTGCCGGATGGAACTTATTTCTACATCATTACTGCAAAAGGAGATGATGGAAAAGAATATTTCAAAAAAGGAACAGTAAGCTTGATTAGATAAAAATACCAACAACTTTACCTATTAACAAAAAAGGAGTGTTCTGAACACTCCTTTTTTGTTGGGTGAAACCAATAATTTTCTACTTGAAATTAAAAAAATTAACAAGGTATTGTTTATATAAAAAATAATTGTATTTTTGCACTCCATTTTTTTAGGGATACTAACTTTTTTATAAATATATAATATGCCAACTATACAACAATTAGTAAGGAAAGGAAGAACTACTTTAGAGAAGAAAAGTAAATCAGCGGCTTTAGATTCTTGTCCGCAAAGAAGAGGTGTGTGTATAAGAGTTTATACTACAACACCTAAAAAACCAAACTCCGCAATGAGAAAAGTTGCAAGGGTAAGATTAACCAATCAAAAAGAGGTGAATGCTTACATACCTGGTGAAGGTCATAACTTGCAAGAACACTCTATTGTGTTAGTACGAGGTGGAAGAGTGAAAGATTTGCCAGGGGTTAGGTATCATATCGTAAGAGGTACTTTGGATACAACTGGTGTTGAGGGTAGAACTCAAAGAAGATCTAAATACGGAACTAAAAGACCAAAACAAAAAAATTAAATCAACCATAAATTATAGGTTAAAAACATAATATGAGAAAGTCAAGAGCAAAAAAGAGAGTATTACTACCAGACCCAAAGTTTAATGACAAATTAGTTACACAATTTGTTAATAATTTGATGTTGGACGGTAAGAAGAGCGTTGCATTTAAAATATTTTATGACGCACTAGATATTGTAGGACAAAAAATTACTGAAGAGAACAGTTTAGATGTTTGGAAAAAAGCATTAAAAAATGTTACTCCCGGAGTAGAGGTTAGAAGTAGAAGAATTGGTGGGGCAACCTTCCAAATTCCTCAGCCCATTAGAGATGATAGACAAGTTTCTATGGGTATGAAGTGGTTGATTGGTTTTTCAAGAAAAAGAAATGAAAAGACAATGGCTCAAAAATTAGCTGGTGAAATTGTTGCCGGTTACAAAGAAGAAGGGGCTGCATTTAAGAAAAAAGAAGATACGCACAGAATGGCCGATGCTAATAAAGCATTCTCTCATTTTAGATTTTAATAATACTTATAAAGGAATTTAATTAATATGGCAAGAGATTTAAAATATACAAGAAACATAGGTATTGCGGCTCACATTGATGCCGGAAAAACAACAACTACTGAAAGAATATTGTTTTACTCAGGAGTTAACCATAAATTAGGCGAAACTCATGAGGGGTCAGCAACTACAGATTGGATGGCGCAGGAACAAGAAAGAGGTATCACCATTACATCTGCTGCTGTTACTGTAGATTGGAATTATAGAGGTGAAAAATATCACATAAACATTATAGATACACCTGGTCACGTTGATTTTACTGTTGAGGTAAACCGTTCTTTAAGAGTTTTAGATGGTTTGGTGTTTTTATTTAGTGCTGTTGATGGTGTTGAACCTCAATCAGAAACTAACTGGAGGTTGGCAAATAATTATAACGTACCTAGAATTGGTTTCGTTAATAAAATGGATAGATCTGGTGCTGACTTTCTTAATGTTTGTAAACAAGTAAGAGAAATGTTGGGCAGCCATGCATTGCCTTTACAATTAAATATTGGTGCTGAGGATGATTTTAGAGGGGTGGTTGATTTAATTAATTTTAGAGGAATAGTTTGGAACGAAGACGATTTTGGGATGACTTTCGAGGAAGTTGAAATACCTGCTGACATTATTGATGAAGCAAGAGAATTGAGAGGTAAGTTATTAGAAGCTGTTGCTGAATTCGATGAAACCTTAATGGAAAAATACTTTGAAGATGAAAATTCTTTAACTGAAAGAGAAATTTTGGACGCATTAAGAGCAGCTACCATTTCTGGGAAAGTTGTGCCAATGATGTGTGGTTCATCTTTCAAAAACAAAGGTGTGCAAGCCATGTTGGATATGGTAATGGAAATTTTACCTTCTCCGCTTGATATAGAAGCTATTGAGGGAGTTAACCCTAAAACTGAAGAGCCAGCATCGCGAAAACCATCAATTAATGAGCCATTTGCTGCTTTAGCATTTAAAATTGCTACCGATCCTTTCGTTGGTAGATTGTGCTTTACTAGAGCTTATTCAGGAAAATTAGATTCTGGTTCTTATGTCTTAAACACTAGATCTGGTAATAAAGAAAGAATTTCAAGAATATTCCAAATGCATGCTAATAAGCAAAACCAAATTGATTCGCTAATGGCGGGAGATATTGGAGCAGTAGTTGGATTTAAAGATATTAAAACTGGTGATACGCTTTGTGATGAAAAACATCCAATTGTATTAGAATCTATGGTATTCCCAGAACCAGTTATCGGTATTGCAATTGAGCCTAAAACTCAAGCTGATGTTGATAAATTAGGAAACGCATTGTCTAAATTAGCAGAAGAAGATCCTACTCTATCTATTCATACTGATGAGGATTCTGGACAAACCGTATTGAGCGGAATGGGTGAGTTGCACTTAGATATTATTATCGATCGTTTAAAAAGAGAATTTAAAGTTGAGTGTAATCAAGGACAACCGCAGGTAGCTTACAAAGAGGCAATTACCGGTTCTGTTGATCACAGAGAAGTTTATAAAAAACAATCAGGTGGTAGAGGTAAATTTGCTGATATCGTATTTACCGTAGAGCCTCAAACTGATGCTGAAAAAACCGGATTAGAATTCGTAAATGAAATTAAAGGTGGTAACATTCCTAGAGAATTTATTCCTTCTGTTGAAAAAGGATTTAAAGAAGCTATGAAAACAGGTGTGTTAGCCGGTTATCCGGTTGATAGCTTAAAAGTTACCTTGAAAGATGGATCTTACCACGCAGTGGATTCTGATGCATTATCATTTGAAGTAGCTGCAAAAATGGCTTACAGAAATGCTCTACCTAAAGCATCTCCAATATTATTAGAGCCAATTATGAAATTAGAAGTGGTTACTCCTGAAGAAAATATGGGTGATATTGTAGGGGATTTAAATAGAAGAAGAGGACAGGTTTCAGGAATGGATGATAGAGCAGGTGCTAAAATTATAAAAGCACATGTGCCATTATCAGAAATGTTTGGTTATGTTACAGCTCTAAGAACTATGTCTTCAGGTAGAGCAACATCAACTATGGAGTTCTCACACTTCGAAGCATGTCCAAAAAATATTGCTGATGAAGTAATTGCAAAAGCAAAAGGTAAAGTAGAAGCATAATAATATATACGTTATAATAATGAGCCAAAAAATTAGAATAAAATTAAAATCGTACGATTTCAACTTAGTTGATAGATCAGCTGAGAAAATTGTTAAAACTGTAAAATCTACAGGAGCAATAGTTAATGGGCCAATACCATTACCAACTCATAAAAGAATCTATACAGTTTTAAGATCTCCACACGTAAACAAAAAAGCAAGAGAGCAATTTCAATTATGTTCTTATAAAAGATTAATTGATATTTATTCTTCTTCATCTAAAACGGTGGATTCATTAATGAAACTTGAATTACCAAGTGGTGTTGATGTAGAAATTAAAGTGTAATTAAATTTATTTATTAATATTAAAAACAAAGCAAAATGCCAGGATTGATTGGGAAAAAAATAGGTATGACTAGCGTTTACAGTGCCGAGGGAAAAAATATTCCATGCACAATTATCGAAGCTGGTCCTTGTGTAGTAACACAAGTCAAAAAGGTAGATACCGATGGCTATGAAGCTGTTCAAATAGCTTACGGAGAAAAGAAAGAAAAAAATACTCCAAAAGCTCTTCAAGGACACTTTAAAAAAGCAGGTGTAACACCAAAAAGAAAAGTAGTAGAAGTTGATGGATTACAAGATTCAAAAATTGGAGACGAAATAACGGTTGAAATGTTTATTGAAGGAGAATGGGTAGATGTTATCGGAACTTCAAAAGGTAAAGGATTTCAAGGGGTGGTAAAAAGACACGGCTTTGCGGGTGTTGGAGATGCTACTCACGGTCAGCACAACAGACTTAGAGCTCCTGGTTCATTAGGAGCTGGATCAACTCCATCTAGAGTAATGAAGGGAATGAAGATGGCTGGAAGAATGGGAGGAAAAAGAGTTAAGCAAACTAACTTAGAAGTTGTTAAGGTGTATAATGATAAGAATTTGATAGTACTAAAAGGTTCTGTACCTGGTCCTAAGGGTTCTTATGTAGTAATTGAAAAATAAATAGGAGGATAACAAATGGAATTAGTTATTAAAAATATACAAGGTAAAGATACTAGCAAAAAAGCTGTATTAGACGATGCGGTATTTGCTATAGAGCCTAACGATCATGCTATTTATTTGGATGTTAAGCAATATTTAGCAAACAAAAGACAAGGTACTCATAAAGCTAAAGAAAGAGGAGAAGTAGCGGGAAGTACCAGAAAAATTAAAAAACAAAAAGGAACAGGTACTGCTAGAGCAGGAGATATCAAAAATCCATTATTCAAAGGTGGAGGTAGAGTATTTGGACCTAAACCTAGAGACTATGAGTTCAAGCTAAATATTAAACAAAAAAGATTAGCAAGAAAATCGGCTTTAAGTTACAAAGCAAAAGATGGTGCAATTACAATTTTGGAAGATGTTAATTTTGATGCTCCAAAAACCAAAGAATTTGCAGCAATTTTAGCTAATTTGAACATTTTAGATAAAAAATCTTTAGTAGTTGTTCCTGAATCAAATAAAAATGTATATTTGTCGTCCCGAAATTTAAAGGGGGCTAAAGTGGTAACAGCTTCGCAAATAAATACTTACGATTTAATGAATGCGAATAGTGTTATTTTAGCAGAAAGTTCAGTTAAAACTTTAGAAACTATTTTAAGTAAATAAGATGAGTGTAATAGTAAAACCTGTTGTTACAGAAAAAATGACAAATCTGACTGAGAAGCTTAATAGATATGGCTTCATAGTAGATTATAAATCGAACAAAATACAGGTAAAAAAAGCTGTTGAAGAAATGTATGGTGTAACTGTTGATTCAGTAAACACAATGAATTATTACGGAAAAGCTAAATCAAGATTTACGAAAGCTGGATTAGTTAGTGGAAGAACTAACAAATTTAAGAAAGCTATCATTACTCTTGCTGAAGGTGATTCAATAGATTTCTACAGCAATATTTAAAATTTTTATTAACCTATACGGGGGCTCCAACCCTCTAAAGATATAAACAAAAATGGCAGTAAGAAAATTAAGACCCATAACTCCTGGGCAAAGACATAAGATTGCAAATACTTTTGATGAAGTTTCTTCTTCAAAGCCAGAGAAATCCTTAATTTCTGGTATATCTAAATCTGGTGGTAGAAATAACACTGGAAAGATGACTATGCGCTATATTGGTGGTGGTCATAAACAAAAATACCGTGATATAGACTTTAAAAGAGATAAAGATGGTGTTCCAGGAATCGTAAAATCAATTGAATACGATCCAAATAGAACAGCACGAATCGCTTTAGTGTACTATAAAGATGGTGAAAAAAGATATATTTTAGCTCCAAATGGATTACAAGTTGGTCAAGAAGTAAAATCAGGTTTAGGTGTTGAGCCTGAAGTTGGTAATGCTTTATTTCTTTCTGAAGTGCCATTAGGAACTGTAATTCATAACATTGAGTTAAGACCAAGACAAGGAGCAAAAATGGCTAGAAGTGCAGGTTCTTATGCTCAATTAACTGCTAAAGATGGCAGCTATGTTGTGGTAAAATTACCTTCAGGAGAAACCAGATTAATTTTAGCAACTTGTAAAGCAACTATTGGTTCTGTATCTAATGCAGAACACATGTTAGAGCGTTCTGGTAAAGCAGGAAGAAGCAGATGGTTAGGTAGAAGACCAAGAGTAAGAGGTGTTGTAATGAATCCAGTTGATCACCCGATGGGTGGTGGTGAAGGTAGAAATGCCGGTCAACATCCAAGATCTAGAAAAGGCTTACCAGCTAAAGGTTACAAAACAAGATCTAAGAAAAAAAGCTCAAGCAAATATATAATTAAAAGAAGAAAGAAATAATAAGTAAGATATGAGTCGTTCGTTAAAAAAACCACCGTTTATACATTATAAATTACAGCAAAGAGTTGATGAATCTCAACAAACTGGTAAAAAAACTGTAATTAAAACTTGGTCAAGAGCATCAATGATTTCTCCTGACTTTGTAGGCTTAACAATAGCTGTTCATAACGGAAATAAATTTATCCCAGTTTATG
>DATGOR010000325.1:0-3291 GCA_035305805.1 Vicingaceae bacterium
TAGAATGCATTACTTTAAAGCTTCCATAATCAATTATGGTATCAAAATGAAATTGATGAATGGTAGTATCTGCTGGAAATGAAGAATTTTCTTTAATTTGATAATAAGGTTTTTGATCTGTATAAAAAGGTTGCCATTGAGAAAACCCTGCTAATGAATAGAGTATTATTGTAAATAAAAGTATTGTTCGTTTCATCATCAAGATTTTCAGTAAGAAATCAATTTAGTTTAACGGTTACTTATTTTAAAAGTTTCGCTGCTTCTTTGGCAAAATAAGTGATGATGATATCAGCTCCTGCTCGCTTAATCGACAAAAGTGTTTCCATCATTACTTTTTGTTCATCAATCCAACCATTTTTACCTGCTGCTTTTACCATAGCGTATTCTCCACTTACATTGTAGGCGGCTATGGGCAAATCAAAATTATTTTTTAAATCCCTGATAATGTCTAAATAAGACAAAGCAGGTTTTACCATTAAAATAGCTGCTCCTTCCTCCACATCTGCTTGAGCTTCTTTTATAGCTTCCTTTCTATTAGCAGGATCCATTTGGTAAGTTCTTCTATCGCCAAAACTAGGTGTAGAGTCTGCTGCATCTCTAAATGGCCCGTAATAAGCAGAAGCATATTTCACAGAATATCCCATTACAGGAATGTGTTGATACCCATTTTTATCCAATTCATCTCTAATTTCTCTTACGGCAAAATCCATCATACCTGAAGGAGCTACCATATCTACACCCGCTCTAGCTTGTGCCAATACTTGTTTTCTTAAATTAGCTAAAGTAAGGTCATTATCCACATCATGGTGATGCAATACGCCACAATGTCCGTGGTCGGTATATTCACAAAAACAAACATCTGCAATTACTTTTAAATCAGGGTAGTCTTTTTTTATTTGACGAATGGCTTGTTGGATGATGCCCTCACTGTTCCAACTTTCAGTTCCTTCTGCATCTTTATGCAAGGGGATTCCAAACAAAATAATAGAAGAAATACCCAGTGTGGTAACTTCATCCAATTCCTCATTAATTCTATCCAATGAGTAGCGAAAAATTCCGGGCATGGAAACAATTTCTTTTTTTATGTTATTGCCTTCTTCAATAAAAATGGGATAGATAAAATCTGAAATTTGCAAATGTGTTTCCCTTACTTTTGCTCTAATGGCTTCAGTTTTTCTATTGTCTCTTAATCTGTTACTCATATTAACTATTGTTTTTCTGCTTTCGGGTAAAATTAAACAACTTCAATAATAAAGAAGGTAAAATCAAGTTTTAGTTATCAATTTTAAGGAACTTGTTTACCTTTGTAGTATGAAATTATTTTTCAAAATAACCTTATTTACGCTTATAATTATTAGTTTTTCATCTTGCAACAAAGATGAAAATGCTAATATTCCTTATGTTCCGGTAAACATTTACATGCAAACCACCGACCCTCAGTTTATTCAATTAAATGCCGTAAATAGTTGGATTTATATCACAGGAGGCTCACGTGGTATTATCGTTTATAAAGTTTCTAATGAACAATTTAGAGCTTTTGATAGGCATTGTACTTTTCAACCTGCCGAAACTTGTGCGTTGGTAAACGTTGAAACCAACAACGTTTCCGCTTTATGCGATTGTTGCGGTTCTCAATTTTTAATTACTGATGGAAGTGTGCTAAGAAGTCCGGCAGTATTACCCCTAAGGGAATACAATACCTCTTACGATGGTGCTACTTTAAGAATTTTCAATTAAATCCCAAGCTTTTTGCTACTCCACTACCAAGTAAGGAGTAATTTTTTTAATGGTAGCTTCATCTAACAAATGTAGTTTATTTAGGTCTTCTAACGATTGGTATTTTCCATTTGCTTTTCTGTATTTAACTATAGCATTGGCGATTTTCCATTGGATGTAAGGATGCGTTTTTAATGCATCCACATCTGCTGTGTTGATGTTGATTTTACTGATTTTTTTGGTCGATAATTGAAGATAAGGCAAGATTTTTTGGTAGGTTTCTTCAGAAATTCCCCAAACTTCACGCAATTGTTCTTTGGCAATAAACCCACCCAAAGAAGTTCTGTAAGCTACAATTCGTTTTGCATAAGCACTACCAATACCTTTTAATTGCTTGAATTCGGTAGTATCGGCAAAATTTATGTCAACAATAGTTGGTGCTTTAGGTTCGTAATTGTTGTTGTCGTATTTTTTGTTTTTAAAAGTGTTTTTATCCGAATAAAAATCTTTTTGCTCTAATTCTTCAGGCAATAAAATATAAGGATATAGTTTCTCAAAGTGAATGCTGTCCAAACCATATATTCTTGCCACATCGGATTTGGTTTTCCAATAACCTCCTTTAGATTTATAGTTGTTGATGGTTTTTATTTGCCAATCTTTAAAACCTAGTTTTTTCCACTCTTCATCTTGAATGGTGTTGGGGTTAAAATCAAAAAATTGAATGGTATCTAAAAATGCTAGCTTATTTTTACTGTTATGCTTTTCCTCTTTTTGCTGTTCCAATTGTTGCTCAAAGGCTATTATTTCCTCTTCAAACATTGAAAAATCAGGATTGTCTTGCTTTTTTAGATAATCCACAAAAGGAAAAGACATTAGAATGAAGCCTAATATGGCAAGCAACACAATTACTCCCCTTTTCTCATTTTTGGTAAAAGAAAAGTAATCTTTCCAACTCATAGTTTCGACTTAACAAACGACTTAATGGTTTTTTTATAACGGTTTAATTCTTCTCTAACTTTAGAAGACAATAATACCAATCCTATAATATTGGGGAAAACCATAGCAAAAATCATGGCATCAGAAAAATCGATGACAGCTCCTAAGCTGCTGGAAGCACCAACAATTACAAAAAACAGAAAAAGTATTTTATAAATAGTATCTACTAGTTTACTTTTCCCGAAAAGATATTTCCATGCCTGTAACCCGTAATAACTCCATGATAGCATAGTGGACACAGCAAACAATACTACTGCTATGGTTAGTATCCAAGAAAAGCCCGGAATAACAGTATCAAAAGCAGCTGCAGTTATTCTAACTCCTTGTACATTGTCTTGTCCGTACTCAAAAAATCCACCTTCAATATTAGTAATGATAATCACCAAAGAAGTCATCGTACAAATAATAACGGTATCAATAAATGGTTCTAACAGAGCAACCACACCTTCGCTGGCAGGATATTTGGTTTTTACTGCTGAGTGAGCAATAGCGGCTGAACCTACGCCTGCTTCGTTGGAAAATGCCGCTCTCTGAAAACCAACAATCAGCACTCCAATACCTCCGCCTAGAGCAGCACTT